>JAKCCP010000009.1 GCA_021841985.1 Pseudomonadota bacterium
ATATATCGACTGCTTGACATCACCCACCGCCAACACCGTGCGCCGCGCCGCGCGCGCGCCCACGCCGGCGAAAAACTCGGCGCTCAGCGCGCGCGCGATCCGCCATTGCGCGGGCGCCGTATCCTGCGCCTCGTCGATCAGCAGATGATCGATCCCGCCATCAAGTTTGTAGAGCACCCAGCCGACCCGCTCGGCGTCCAACAGGGCGAGGGTGCGGCTGATGAGGTCGTGATAGTCAAGATAACCGCCCGCTTCCTTGCGCGCGGCATAGTCGGCGCGCATTGGCCCGGCGAGGGTAAGCAAGGCGAGGGTGGCCTCGGCGAGGGCCAATGCGGCGCATTGATCAGCGATTTCGAGGGCGTGGCGCTGCGCCGCCTCGATCGGGGCAGCAAGCGCGGGAGCCTCGCGGAGGAGTTTCTTGTTGATGATGCTGGAGAGCGCCAGCGGCTCGCCCTCGGCGGTGACGAACAGACGATGCCATTCCGCCCAGCGGGCGGTGCGCTCGGGGATGTCTTTTTCCAGCCAGGCGAGGAGGGCCGTGGCGCGCGTGGCCACGGCAGGCGAGCCCTGCGCGGCCGTGGTTCCGAGGGCCGTCCGCAGCGTCGCCTCATCGGGGATACCGCGCGCGGCGGCGGTCAGCAGGTTGGGTAGGCTCGTCGCCGTGATGCCGAGCGCGCGGCGCAATGCGCTGCCTTGCTGCTCGACGCCGAGCCGGAGAAAGCGTTCCCAGCGCGGGCCATCGGCGCTGACCATTTCGACCAGCGCGGCGAAAGTATCGGCATCGGTGGTCGCGGCGAGAAAGGTCAGCGCCGCCTCCTGCCGCTTCTGGCCGAGCGCCGCCGCCAGCACCGCCTCGCGGGCTTCCTGGCGGGCGAGGGCGGCGTCCGCTTCCTCGATCAGGCGAAAATGCGGCGAGAGGGCCGCCTCCAGCGGAAAACGGCGTAGCACGGATTGGCAGAAGGCGTGGATCGTGCTGATCCGCATGCCGCCCGGCAGATCGAGCACGCGGGCGAATAGCTCGCGCGCCGCCGCCCGCTGGTCGGCATTGGCGGCGACGCCGAGGGCGGCGAGTTCGCGGTCCAGCGCGCCATCCTCGATCCCGACCCAGCTCGCCAAGACACGATTGAGCCGCATCGCCATTTCGGCGGCGGCGGCGCGGGTATAGGTGAGGCAGAGCAGCCGCGCCGGATCGCTGCCCGCCAGCATGAGGCGCAGCAGCCGGTCGATCAGCAGCTTGGTCTTGCCCGAGCCTGCCGAGGCGGCGACAAAGGCGGAGGCCGCGGGGTCGGAGGCGGCGCGCTGATTTCTGTTGGCGCGGGCGACCGGATCGCTGGTGTTCGCCCCACCGGCCGCCCCACCGGCCGCCCCACCGGCGATCGCCTCCCCTGAGGCCTGCGGCGGGCTCATGCCGCGGTCTCGCCCGCCGACCATTCGGCGACCCGGGCAAGCTGGGCATAGTCCGACCAGCGCGGTTTCCAATCGGGGTGCGGCTCGGAGAGATAGGGGGTCGCGGGGTCGTCGAACCGCCGGATCAAGGCAATGAGTCCGGCTTCGGCCGCCGCGATGGCCGCCCCGAGGGCCGCCGGATCATCGGCGAAAAGCGCGATCTCCTGACCCGGTTCGACGCCGCCGGTCAGCCGCCAATAGGAGAGCGCCGCAGCGGGGCCGGTGTAATCGGGGCCGAAGCCGCCGGCCGCCGCCATCGCCGCTTCCAGCGTCAGTTGCGGCGCGCGGCCGCGCGCAACCGCGCTTTGCGCTGGCACCATGCCGGTCTTGTAGTCGATGAGGACAATGCCGCCCTGGCGCGTGCGCTCGATGCGGTCCGCCCGCGCCGTCAGCAGAAACTCCCGCGCGCCCGCCACATCCCAGCGCCCGCTGCGCTCGCTGGCGATATGGGCGGGAAAATCGGCGCCGCGCGCCGCCTCCCTCGCCGCGACCCAATCGGCGATGCGATCGAGCCGCGGCCGCCACCAGGCGATCAGGGCGGGGCGGATGCGCGCTTCGGTGAGCAGGACATCGATGATGGTGCGGAGCCGCGCCGCCAGCGCCGGGGCGGGGATGGCGGGGACGAGATCGGCATAAAAGCGCGCCAGGGCTTGATGGACGATCTCTCCGAAATCCGAGCGCTCGACCGGTTGATCGAGTGGTGGCAGCGCCCCCAGGCGAAGGATATGGCGGGCGTAGATGGCGTAGGGATCGCAAAGCCAGGTCTCGATCTCGGTCACCGAAAGGCGGCGCGGGCGGAGATCGCGCGGCGGGCGCGGGGTGGGTGGAGCGACCGGCCGGGGCGGGCCATCGGGCTGGTCGAGAAGGCGCGCCCAGGCAGTGGCGGGATGGGCGGGCAGCGTCGTCTTGCGCAAGGCATCGAGCCGGATCAGCCAGCGTGCCGGCACCACCGGGGCGCGCTCGCGCCGGCGCGGGCAGGAGAGCACCACTTCCGGGGCGCCACAGGCGGTCATGATGAAATCATGGGCGCTCTGGCCGATCGCGATCTCGGGGCTGGCCAGCCCGATCGCCGCGCGCATCGGCCGGCTGAGCCAGGGGCCGGGGTCGGTCGCGGGTGGCCAGATCCCCTCGGCGAGGCCGCCGAGCACGATGAGGTCGGCGGTCTGTAGCCGCGCTTCCAAAAGGCCCCAGATCATCACGCGGGGGTGCTCGGAGCCTTCCCGTCCGCGGAGACTCCGCCGGCTGCGCACGACCGCGCCGGCAATCAGCGTTTCGAACAGTTCGGGTAGGATCGCCAGGCGCTGCGGCGGCAGCACGGCCAGCGCCGGCAGCGCCGTGGCCAGCGTCTCGGCGAGCGCCGCGCCTTCCTCGAAGGCCCAGAGACGCGCCGCCCCCGGCGCCTCGGCGTCGCGCGCCAGGGCCTCGCCAGCTTCGATGAGGGCGGCCAGCATGTCATCGACCGCGACCGGCCCGACGCTCGCCGCAAGACGAAGCAGGGGGGCGAGGGCGGTCTCGATGGCCGTGAGGAAGGGGTCCAGCGTCGCGCGCTCCGCGGCACTGGCGATGGCGCGGCGCAGGCCGACAATTCCCGGCGCCGGGCGCGGGCCGCGCAAGCCCGCGCGCTCCAGGGCACGGGCCATGAAGCGCGCCTCGGGGGGCGAAAACCCGGCGGCGGCGAAGGGGTGCTTGAGGAGGGCGAGCAGCGGCACCGGCGCGAGTCCGGAGGTCGCAGCCGTGGCGAGCAGGCGGAGGAAGACGGCGGGCGGGGTTTCGGCGAGTGGCTCGCCGGCGCTGTCATCGGCGATCACCCCGAAACGCGAGAGTTCCGCGGCGACCCGCCCGGCCAGCGCGCGATCCGGCGTCACCAGGGCGGCGCGGGCGCCCGGCCGTTCCAGCGCGTCACGCAGAATGAGCGCGATCGCCAGGGCTTCCTGGTGCTCATCGGCAGGCTCGAGGCGCATGAGGCCGTGGGATTCGGCGATCGGCGCGGCGTGGCGCCAGAGATGGAGCGCCGGAGCTGGCAGCAGCGCGCGGTTGAGGAGTGCGACGCGGTGGGCCGGCGCGATCGCCGCCACCCCGGCTGCCGGCCAGGACCGGACATCGCCCGCCGTCGCGCCGATCGCCGCCAGCAGCCGGGCCAGGCCGAATTGCGGATGGCTCTCGGGCAGCGCCAGATCAGCGGGCAGGTCGGCATCGAAACCGGGCAGCACCACCCGCCCGCGCGGCAGCCGCGCCACCACCCCGAGCAGTCGCGCCACCGCTGGGATGCCCCCCGTGCTGCCCGCCGCCCAGAGCGGAAAATCCGGCGGCTTTGCTTCCCAGGCGCGCGCCTGGGCGGTGAGCAGGGCCACTTGGCGGGCCGCCGGGTTCATCAGGCCGCAATCGGCGAGCCAGTCCGGCCAGGCACGGGTGACGATGGCGAGAAAATCGAGCGTCTGTTGCCAGTGCGCGGCGAATTCGCCCCCCGTGGCGCGCGGCAGGCTGGCGGCGAGATCGACGCCCTCGCGCTCCGCCTCGTCCATCAGGGCGGCGAGTTCGGCCGCCAGTTTCCAGGCGCGCTCGGCAGTGCGCGGTGCGCCCGCAGCCCCATTGAGCGCGAGGATCAGCCGGGTGAGATGGGCCAGCCGCAGCGCTGGATCGACGGCGGGCGCGAGATCGAGCGCGCTGGCGAGCGCCAGCGGGGTTTCATCGAGCGCCCCAAAGGCGGTGATGCGCGGCAGCAAAAGCGGCCGTCCCCCGGTCAGGCGCAGGAACGCCGTGGCCAGCGCCCGCGCCGCCCGCCGCGTCGGCAGCAGGATCAAGCCGTCGGCGATCCGCGCCGGATCATTTTTCGCCCCGTCGAGCCAGGCGGCGGCGAGCGCGTCGAGAAACGGCACCTCGGCGGGGATGGTGTAGAGATTCACCGCGTCTCCCCGGTGGTGCGCAGCGCGAGCGTGGTCTCGGCGGCGGTGAGGTCGGGTGGCGCCGAAAGGTGGAACCACAAGCCGTCATGCACCAGCGCGCGAAGGCGCCCCGCCGCCAACCCGCGATCCCAGAGCAGGTTCATCGAAAACGGCCCCTCGGGAGCACCCTCGAACAAAGCTGGCCGCAACACCTGCACGCCGGCAAAGATATAAGGCACGATCTCGCGCTCGCGGCGTCGGCGCGGGGTACCCCAGGGGTCGAGGGCAAAATCTCCCGCGCCCAGCTCGGCTGGCACTTGGCAGGTGCGATGGCAGAGCAGCACCGCGTCGAACCGCGCTGGATCGAGCGCTTCGGCCAGACGCCGCAAGGCCGACCCCGGCCCGTCGAGCCAGAACGCATCGCCGTTGACGACGAAGAACGGCTCCGGCCCGAGCAACTCTTCGGCGAGCGCCGCGCGCACCGCCCCCCCGGTATCGAGCAGGGTTTCCTCATGGCGAAAAACCGTCTCCGGTCCACCGCGCCGTGCCGCCAAATGCGCCGCGACGCGCTCGCCGTGCCAATGGCCATTGACCACGACACGCTCGACCCCGGCACGTGCGAGGTGATCGAGCGCGTGATCGAGCAGGGTCCGACCGCCAAGCGGCAGCAGCGGCTTCGCGGTCTCGCGGGTGAGCGGACGCATGCGGGTGCCCAAGCCGGCGGCGAGTACCATGGCGGTGCGGGGCCTCATGGAACGGACCTCGGCGCGGGATTGCAGCGCTTTTCAGGAGGCACGTGGCGCGCCAGAAAGGCGCCGAGCGGGGCGGTCGCGGGATGCGCGAGCGCGCGCTCCAGCAACCGCCAGGTACGCGGGCCATGGGCGAGATACCGGGGCTTGCCGTCGCGCCGATCGAGCCGCACCCAGAGGGCAGCGACACGCAATTGCCGCTGCGCCGCTGTTATGGCGCAGGCCGCCTCGAACGCTTCGCCATCGAGCACGCGGTTATGGTCGAGATAGTGGCGGATGCCGCGCGCCACCAGTTCAGGCGAAAGATCGCGCCGCGCATCCTCGAGCAGCGAGACGAGGTCATAGGCGGGATGGCCGAGGCTCGCGTCCTGGAAATCGATCATGCCGACGCGGCGCGGTCCGTGGCGTTCGGGCAGCCAGAAGAGATTGGCGGCGATGTAATCGCGATGGAGAAGAACGCGCGGGCCGGCGGCGAGCGGGGCGAGCATAGCGGCCAGGGCGGCTTCGAATTCCGCGACGATCGCCGCTTCGGGCGGGGCGCCGAAGGCCGCCGGCCACCACCATTCGAGAAACGTCGCCGCCGCCGCCCGGGTCATCGCCTGGGCGTCCCACGCCGGCAGAGCGGCGGGCGGGGGGATGGCGTGGAGGATTGCCAGCGCGTCGATCGCCGCTTCGTAGAGCGCCACGCCGTTGGTTTCGTCGAGCATCACGGTATAGAGCGCATCGCCAAAATCCTCGATCAGGGCGAGGCGCTGCGCCGCATCCGCGGCGATCACCTGGGGCACCGAGAGGCCGCGAGCGGCGAGGAGGGAAGCGAGGCGGAGGAACGGGCCGAGCGTCTCGGCCGCCGGCACCGCGACCAGGAGGGCAGGGATTGGGCCGCCCTCCAGGCGCCAATAGCGGCGCGCCCCGGCATCTCCGGAAAGCGGAGTTGCGCGCCCGGGGTCGCGGCCGTGCGCGGCGAGGAAGGCCCGCGCCGTCTCGTTCATAAACTCCCCGTCTTCATAAATCCCCCGGCGATGAGATTTCGGCGCGGCGCGCGGTCTCCCCGGTGATCGCAAGCCGCACCCGGAGCGCGTCGGGAGGGGTGAGATCACCGAGCCGCTCAGGCCATTCGATGATCAGCGCATCCTCGCGCAGTTCGGCAAATCCGAGTTCCAGCATCTCGGCCGGCCCGCCAATCCGCCAGAGATCGAGGTGATGGATGATACCGCGCGGCGTCTCGTAGCTTTGCACCAGGGTATAGCTCGGACTCGGCACCATGAGCGCGGGATCCTCCGCGAGCCGGCGCAGCATGGCGCGCGCCAGCGTCGTCTTGCCGGCGCCGAGCGGGCCTTCGAGCAAGACCGCGCGGCCCGGCGCGAGCCAGGCGGCAAGCTCGGTGGCCAGCGTCTCGGTGGCCGCGAGATCGGGCAGCGCGCGCGACGCGGGGGGGCTCTCCATAGCCGCGAATGTGCCCGCCGCGCGCGGCGCGGACAAGGGCCCGGGAACCCGGCGCGCCGCGCTTGATCGCCGGGGGGATCGCTCTAATCTGGCGAGCGCATGACAGAAACGCTGACCACCGATGTCGCCATCATCGGCGCGGGCCCGGTTGGGCTGTTCGCCGTCTTCGAATGCGGCATGCTCAGGCTGCGCGCGGTGCTGATCGACGCGCTCGACGCGCCGGGCGGACAATGCACCGCGCTCTATCCGGAAAAGCCGATCTATGACATCCCCGGCCTGCCGGTGATCGAGGCCGGCGCGCTGATCGCGCAACTGGAGCGCCAGATCGCGCCTTTTCACGCTCCGCGCCTCCTGGGGCGGCGGGTGGTGCGGCTGGAAGGCGAGCGCGGCGCGTTTCGCCTCGGCACCGATCGTGGCGAAACGATCGCGGCGAAAGCGGTGCTGATCGCCGCCGGCGCCGGTGCCTTCGGCCCCAACCGGCCACCGCTTGAGGGCATCGAGGCGTTCGAGGCGAGCGGATCGGTGCAATATTACGTGCGCGCCCGCGAGAGCCTGCGCGGCCAGCGGGTGGTGATCGCGGGCGGGGGCGATTCGGCGCTCGACTGGGCGCTGGCGCTGCGCGGGGTGGCGGCGGAAATCAGCCTCGTCCATCGCCGCGCCCGCTTCCGCGCCGCCCCGGAAAGTGCCGCCCAGCTCGCGCAAGCCGCCGAGCGCGGCGAGATCGCGCTCGTCGCGCCCTATCAGCTCCACGCCCTCCACGGCGCAGCAGGCCAGTTGGAGGCGGTCGAGGTGGCCGGGCTCGAGGGCGAGCGACGGCGGCTCCCCGCCGACACCCTGCTGGCTTTTTTCGGCCTCTCGACCGATCTCGGCCCGATCGCCGCCTGGGGCATGGCCTTCGCCGAGCGCCGCATCGCGGTCGATCCGGCTTCGTGCGAAACCAGCATTCCGGGCCTGTTCGCGATCGGCGATGTTGCCCACTATCGGGGGAAACTGAAGCTCATCTTGCAGGGCTTCAGCGAGGCGGCGATGGCGGCGCATGCCATTCACCCGATCGTCCACCCCAATGAGGCGCTGCATTTCGAGTATTCGACGACGACCGGCGTACCGACCGCGCCGTAATCGCCGGACCAGAGCGGGGAGGAATAAATGCCAACACGCCTCGAACAACATTTCGGCGATCGGGTGTTGCGCTGCTTCACCCCGCGCCCGCCGAGCCTCAACGCCCTGCTCGACGCGGCTGTGGCGCGCCATCCGGCCGGCGAGGCGCTGGTCGCGGGCGCGCTCCGGCTCGACTATGCCGGGCTGGGGCGGGATGTGGAGCGGGTCGCGGCGGGGCTTGCGGCGCTGGGCATCGGGCGTGGCGACCGAGTGGCGATGCTGCTCGGCAACCGCGCCGAATTCGTGATTTTGCTTTTTGCCATCACCCGGCTCGGCGCCATCGCGGTGCCGATCTCGATCCGCGAGCAGCTTCCGGGGATCACCTATCTGCTCGGCCATTGCGGGGCGGCGCTGATTGTTTTCGAGGACGATCTCGCGGCGCGCTTGCCCGCCGCGGCAGACGTGCCGGATCTTCGCCGGCGCGTCGCGATGGGTGATTTCGCCCGCCTGCGCGGCGATGGCCCCGCTCCCGCGGTCGCGGTGGCGGAAGAAGACGTGGCGCTGCTGCTCTACACCTCCGGCACCACCGGGCGGCCGAAAGGGGCGATGCTCACCCATCTCGGCCTCGTCCATTCGGTGCTGCACAGCGCGGCGGCGCTCGACCTGACCAGCGCCGATCGCGCCATCGTCGCGGTGCCGATGAGCCATGTCACCGGCATCGTGCCGCTGATCGCGGCGATGGTCCATGTCGCGGGCACGCTGATCGTGCTGGAAAATTTCAAGGCGCGGGTTTTTCTCGACCTCGCGGTGCGCGAGCGGCTGACCTATACCGTGCTGGTGCCGGCGATGTATGCGCTGTGCCTGCGCGAGCCGGATTTCGCTGCCCATGACCTTGCTTCCTGGCGCATCGGCGCCTTCGGCGGCGCGCCGATGCCCGAGGCCACCATCGCCCGGCTCGCCGAGACGCTGCCGGCGCTCAGCCTGGTCAACGCCTATGGCGCGACCGAGACGACCTCACCCGCGACCTTCCTGCCGCTCGGTGCGATCGCGGCGCACCCCGAAAGCGTCGGGCGGGCGGTGACCTGCGGCGAGATCGTCGTCATGGACGAGGCCGCGCGCGAGGTCGCGCCCGACGAGGTGGGCGAGCTTTGGATCCGCGGGCCGATGGTGGTGCCAGGCTATTGGAACGATGAGGCGGCGACACGCGCCGGCTTCACCGCCGGGTTCTGGCGCTCCGGCGATATCGGCGCGGTCGATGCCGAGGGCTATGTGCGCGTTCTCGACCGCAGCAAGGACATGATCAATCGCGGCGGCTACAAGGTATTCTCGGTCGAGGTCGAGAACGCGCTCAGCGCCCATGCGGGGGTGTTGGAGGCGGCGGTGATCGGGGTGCCCTGCCCGGTGCTCGGCGAGCGCGTGCACGCCGTCATCCAGCCGCGCGCGGCGGGCCTCGGCGCCGAAACCCTCAGGGCGCATTGCGCGGGCCTGCTCGCCGATTACAAGGTGCCGGATTTTTTCACCTTTATCGCGGAGCCACTGCCCCGCAACGCCAACGGCAAGATACAGAAGCGTGAATTGCGCAGTCGCATTGTCGCCGCGCCGTCGCGCGGCTAACATTGTTTTTCCGTCGTTTCAAGGGGGGAACAGAAACATGCACAAGAGAACGATCCTGGCGGCGGCCTTGGGGGGCGGGATGGCGCTCGCCGGGGCAGCGCGGGCGGACGGTTTTACGCTCACCAGTCCCGATATCAGCGAGGGCGGCACCATCCAGAACGAGCAGGTGTTCAACGCCTTTGGCTGCACCGGGCAGAATATTTCGCCACGCCTTGCCTGGTCGGGTGCGCCGGCCAACACCAAGAGCTTCGCGCTCACCATCTACGACCCCGACGCGCCGACGGGCAGCGGCTTCTGGCACTGGGTGGTGTTCAACATCCCCGCCAATGTCAACGCGCTTGCCAAGAACGCCGGTGATGCGCGGCAGCGCAGGCTGCCCAAGGGGGCGATCCAGAGCCGCACCGATTACGGCATCGCCGGCTATGGCGGCCCCTGCCCGCCACCGGGCGACAAGCCGCACCGCTACATCATCACGCTGCACGCGGTCGATGTCGAAAAATTGCCGCTCGATAAGAACACCTCAGCCGCCGTGGTCGGGTTCAACCTGCATTACCACACCATCGCCACCGCCACGCTGACCGGGCTCTACGGCCGCTGAATCAGCCTCGCGGGCGCGGCGTTGGGCTTTGCGTTTGAGCAAATTGGCGCGCAAGGATGCGGCCTCACGCTCGGCGCGGGCCTGGCGGGCGGCGTGGGTTTCGGATGTGGTCCGGGGAGAGGATGGGGGCACTCTGCTCATCGCGGCAGGAAGCAAGCGCGTCGGTGGCGCGTCAAGTGCGGGGGCCGGGAAGGTCCCGCATGGCGCGGGCTTGCGCCCGCGCCACAGGGGGATACGCGTGATCAGGCGGTCTTGGCGAACTGATCGACCGCGAGCGTGAGGCGCGCCATGAGCGGCGCGGCGGCCTGCTCGGCGAGCTTGAAAGACGCGTCGGTCAGGCGGCCGGCTTCGGCGACCGTCTTCTCCATCGCGCTCCGCGCCAGATTGGTGTGCAGATCGACCGCGTCCTTGACCGACTTGACGCCGGCGAGCGCCTTGAATACGCCCATCGTCTCGTCCATCTGCGCCTGCGCGGTGGCGGCGAACTGCTTCGAGAGATCCTGCAGCCCAGCGGCCCAGATCTGGCTCGACTTCACCAGCGCCTCGACATTACCCTGGCCGAAGGACACGAAATCCTGGGCCACGTTGACTGCCTTGTCCATCTGATCCTTCATCGGAAACTCCATCTTTGCGAAAGCGGCACGCGCCGCGGAATTGACGAAAGCGACCTGCGCCGCTGGCTTATGGCCCTGATCCGTCGTAACAGCCGGGTCCGCTGCTGTGGATCCGGCGATCCGTTCGGCCTGCGCCTCGATCACCAGATCCTTGGCGGCCGTTTCGGCCGCCGCAATTTTTGGCTTCACCGCCACTTGGCATCTCCTTGACTTTTCGGCGGACCGGCTGTCGAGGCGGGCAGCGTGATTACGACGGCCCTTGGGAATTTTCTCGGTCGATCCGCTTGTTGCACTGCAACATGACGGATTTAGGCGGCGGATCGCGTCGAGTCAAGTGAAATTGTGCGGCGCAATAAAATATTCTTGGGCGCATTCATCACAACCTGGCGAGCAGGATCATGCGACGCCCTCGCCTGAAAGTTTGCAAAAGAAGGCTCTCGCGCCGCGGAATCGATCAAAAGATCAATATCTTCGGAGGCCAGCCCATTGCAAGTTCGCTGGCTTTCCCGGCCCCGACGCCTGGTGGAATTTTCTCGTCGGTTCCTCGACGACGCCGAAAGCCGGGGCGAAAATCATTCCTTAACCCATTCAAATCCACACTGTTTCGGAATTTTCGCCTGGACAGGACGCGGCGCCCGCCGCTAGAGTTCGCCGGCGCGAGGGAAGGGGGTGGTTGGCCATGGCGGTCGAGACACATGGCATTCGGCCGCAACGGGTCTTGCGGCATCCCGGTGTGCGGTTTGTGTTCATGCGCACGCTGGCCACGCTGGTAGTGGTGACGCTGGTGGTGGCGGTGGCGCCATATGCCGCGCACGCGCAGGTCGGCTCGGAGCGCTACAGCTCGCTCGTGATCGACGCCGAAACGGGCCGGGTGCTGTCGGCTGCCAATCCCGATGCGGAGCGCTACCCCGCGAGCCTTACCAAGATGATGACGCTCTATCTCGCCTTCGAAGCGCTGCGCGACCGGCGCGTCACCGCCGCGCAACTCGTGCCGGTTTCCGCCCACGCGGCGGCGCAGGCGCCCTCCAAGCTCGGGCTCGTGCCCGGCATGCGCCTCTCGGTCGAGCAGGCAATTCTCGCGCTCGTCACCAAATCCGCCAACGATGCCGCCGCTGCCCTCGGCGAAACCCTTGGCGGTTCGGAGGAAGGGTTCGCGCAGATGATGACGCTCCGCGCCCGCGCGCTGGGCATGACCCACACCACCTTCCGCAACGCCTCCGGTCTGCCCGATGCCGAACAAGTCACCACCGCGCGCGATCTCGCCATCCTCGCCCGCCACCTGATCCAGGATTTCCCCGATCAATATCGCTATTTCAGCGTGCCGGGTTTCGTTTTCCATGGCCGGATGATCCCCAACCATGACCATATGTTGACCACCTACGGGGGCGCGGATGGCATCAAGACCGGCTATACCGAGGCGGCCGGCCATAATCTCGTGACCAGCGCGGTGCGCGGCAATATCCGGCTGATCGGCGTGGTGCTCGGCGCTGCCTCGAACAGTGAGCGCGATATCCACATGGCAGCCCTTCTGGATCAGGGCTTCGCCGAACTCGGCGCGCCGCCCGCCGGATTTGCCGTGGCCAGGCTCGGCGGCTTCGTCGGCACCGCGCATGCCGCAACCCTGCCGGCGGGGCTGCGCGCGCATAACCCGACGCAAACGCGGCTGGCGGCGCTGCATTGGCGCCAGCGCCATGGCCGGCTGGTGCGCCAGGCGGCGATCCACGCCACGGGTGGACACGGCAGCCTCCACACCACCCATGCCGCGCTTCCGCCGCCCCATGCGGGCGCGGCTAACAAGCCGCTCACGCGTGCGGGGGTGATCCATGCGCATGCCTGCGGCGGGCATGCGAAACCCGCCTGCAAACCCGCGACCGCGCACGCTTCCAGGAAAGTCACCACTATCGCGAGCGGCTAGCGCCAGGGCGCGAATAAATCACCGCTCCGACCGGCGTTGGGTGTATTATGCCTCTGGGATGCGCGATCCGCTCCCGGCACGAGAGCGGTGCGACCCGAGCAATGCCGCAATGGCTTGGGAGAAACGCCGATGGCTATTCAAAACCCGATTGTATGGGGCTGGGAACAGGTCCGTGACGCGACGCATAGCGTTGGCTCGGCCCCAGCTGAGGAATACTGGCAGGCTCCGGCCGAGCCGCTCGGCGCGCTCGTGGTGCGCCGGATCGGACTTGCCGATATCCGCGAGGCCCTGGTCAAGGGCGCCGCGGATTTTGCCGCCAATCGGACGGACGTGGTTTTCCTCTGCCTGATCTATCCGATCATCGGGTTGGTTATCGAGCGCGCGGCGCTGGGCTATGGCGCGCTGCACATGCTGTTCCCGCTGGCCTCGGGCTTCGCCATTCTCGGCCCGTTCCTCGCGATCGGCCTCTATGAAATCAGCCGGCGGCGGGAGCGCGGCGAGGAGAGCCGTTGGGTCTCGGGGTTCGGCGTGCTCCGCTCGCCCGCCATCGGCAAGATCGTGCTGCTGGGCGCGGGGTTGATCTTCATCGATCTCATCTGGCTCGCGCTGGCGCAACTGATTTTCGAACACACGCTCGGGCCGGCCGATCCCGCCTCGCTGCTGCTCTTTCTGCGCGCGGTATTCTTCACCCGTGCCGGCTGGGCGATGATCGTCCTCGGCGTACTCGTCGGGGGGGCGCTCGCAGCGTTGGCGCTCACCCTCGGCGTCGCGTCCTTTCCGCTGCTGCTGGATCGCAATGTGCCGCTTAATCTGGCGATGGCGACCTCGCTCCGGGTGGTTGCGGAAAACCGCCTGATGATGGCCGTCTGGGGGGCGATCGTCGCGGGCGGGCTGGTGCTTGGCGCGCTGCCCCTGCTGGTCGGGCTGATCGTCGTTTTGCCGATCCTTGGGCACGCGACCTGGCATCTCTACCGCGCCCTGGTGGCCGCGCCCTAGCCCTCGCCGCGGCTTTTCCGCGAGCCGAATCGGCTTCACGCGGTTACCCTGGGGAAAAATCCCTATGCGATCAGGGGGTCGGCATCCATGCGGGGCATGGAGTGAGGCCATCCGTCCTCGCAGGTTGGACGCGAAAAGGGTGCTCCTCAGGGCAATCGGGTGAAGCGTGTCTTGGAAGAGCCAGGGCCCCGCCCTTGCGGGGGTCCCAATGGAGGGTTGGAACGGCGCGAGGGCGTGCTTTTTCAAACTTTCAGAGCATCCGGGTCGTGGCGGCGAGGGTAAGGACGCGGGCGGCGTTGCCGGCCCAGGTGTAGTTGCGCCGCGTGATCTCGGCTTGCGCCGCGGCGCCGAGTTGCTGGCGACGCAGCGGATCGGCGGCGAGGCGGAGGATGGCCTGCCACATGGCGCCTTGTTGTTGCGGGTCGAACAGCAGGGCAGTGCGTTCGTGCTCGAGGATTTCGCGGATATTGGGCTGATCAGGGGCAATGATCGCCCGTCCGGCGGCCATGTATTCGAAAATTTTGAGCGGCGAGGCGTAGGCCACGGCGCGCGGTTGCAAGGCGATATCGAAGCGGCTGATTTCCCCCGGCACGCCAGCGCGGTCGATCAGCCCGGTGAACCGCACGCGCTCGGCGATGCCAAGGGTTTTCGCCTGGGCTTCGAGCGCGGCGCGCGCCGGCCCATCGCCCACCACCCGGAGCAAGAGCGGGTTTTCCGGCGCGCGGGCCATTTCGGCGATGACGCCATCGAGCCCGTGCCAATCGCGCACGAAGCCAACGAAGCCAAGTACAAGCGGGCGATCGGCGGCGAGATTTTCCGGCATCGGCGGAAAAGCGGCGGGATCAATGCCATTCGGCGTAATGACGATCCGGGTGGGGGAAACGTTCTTGCGCGCGATCATCTCGCCGAGCACGCCGGTAACGGTAAAAACCCGGTCGGCGGCGCGCCATACCCAGGCTTCGAGGGCATGGGCGAGGCGGGCGAGCCGCAAGCCGCCGAAGCGGGTGCGTTCCTCGGCCAGCGGGGCGTTGACCTCGAGAAAGAATGGCACGCCGCGCCGGCGGGCGAGCAGGGCGCCGGCGAGATAGAAAAGATTATAGCGCTCATAGATCAGATCGGGGTGAAAATCGCGGCAGGCCCGGCGGAGGCGGAGATAGGCGGGAATGTTGTAGGCCAGCTCGGCCAGTTCGGCGAGCGCGCCGGGCAGTACCCGGCGCAGCCGCGCGACCATCCGGCTCTCGCCGCCGAACCCCGCCTGCGCGTAAAATCCGGGGCCCACGACGCGCACCTCGGCGCCGGCGGCGCGCAGGGCCGCGATCATCTCCTCGACATGGACGCTCTGTCCGTCACGCGACTGGATGCGATGGCTATAGAGAATGCGCATGCTGGGTTCCTTGTCGGCGCCATCGGCGTCGCAGACGGCCGAGGCGATGGCGGAGCAGCGCCATCATGCCGCTCGGGTGGCGGGGGTTGATCAGGAGCAGGCCGACGCGCTGGCGGCGCAGGCTGGTCCAGAGGGCTTTATACGGGTCATCGCCGCGGCCGAAATCGAGGCTGGTGATGCCGCCTTCGGCGAGCAGGGCGCGGAGGGCGAGGGCGGTCAGCACGGTGCCGGGCGAGAGCGCGCGAGCGGTTTCGAGGTGGGCGAGTTTCAGCACGGTCGCCGTGTGTTCCGTCCTGATCCAGAATTGCGCGGCGATCGGCCCGTTTGCGCTGTGCAGGAGGGCGAGGCGCAACAGGCCGAGAGGCGCGATGGCGCGCATCAAGGCGGCGTTGAAGCGCGGGAACGGCTCGGCGTGCTTCCAGCTCTCGGCATAGACGGCCTCGTAGGCGGCGATGCCAGCTTCGAGGCCGGCTGGCCCCGAAATCAGTTCGAAATGGGTTTCCCCCGCGGCGCGCTTGAGTTTGCGGCGGAGCGTGGTGCGGAGCGCGCCGGGGCGGGCGGCGAGATAGGTGTCCCAGTCCTGCCCGCGGACCGGCTCGTGCCAGTTGCCGAAATGGTCGAAGCGTTCGACGGCGAGGCCCGCCTGGCGCATGCCGGCGATGAGGGGGACGAGGCCCGTGGCGGCATCGTCGAGGGCGTCGAGCCGGATGAGCGGGAAAGCCCGGCCGAAGCGGGCGAAGGCCGCCGCCGCCGCGGTTTGTTCGGGCGCTGTGAGGTCGGGAGCATAAAGCGGGGCAAAGCGGCAGGTATAAGGCGTGGTGAGGCTCGCGGGCGGCGCGCCGGGCGCCATCAGCAGCGGCAAGGCGGCGCGCGGCAGCCCTCCCCACGCCGCGACGGCGAAGCACGGCGCGGCACCTCCGGGCAAGGCGTGCGCGAGCACGGTTTGATACCACGGCAGGCTGGAGAAGAAATCCATCGCTGGTGCCGGGAACAGCGCGCGCGGCAGATCATCGAGCCGGGCATGAGCAACAACTTCCATCGTCCCTCTAGCGGCGGAGGTCGTAGTCAAGACAGCCGATCCATTCGTGGAGCGCGTAGAAACTCATCATCCAGCCCGAAACCCGCGGCGCGAGATCGCTCAGAATGCCGGTCGGCACCTGATCGATCAGGGTAGGCGCGGCGGTGACGCGCAGCCCGAAATGGCGAAAGGCAATCAACGCGCGGCGCATATGCCAGGCATTGGTGACGAGATAGATCGACGTGATCCCCTGCGCCTTGAGGATCGCCGCCGTGTCGCGCGCGTTCTCCCAGGTATCCTCGGAATTCATCTCGACCCAGCGCGCCGGTTCGGCGAAATCCTGACTGAGGCTCTGCGCCATCAGCGTGCCGATGGCGGCCTCGCCATGCGGCGGCCGCCCGCCGCTCACCAGAAGCGGCAGGCCGCTGCGGTGAGCCAGCTCGGCGCCGGCGCGCACGCGAAGCAGCGTCAGCGGACCAAGATCGATATTCTCCCCGGCGACCATGCCCGGTGAGCCGTGCTCCACTTCGGCGGCCAGCACGACGATGGCGCGCGGCGGGTCGTCCGGGGGCGGGGTCAGCGGCAGGTTGCGCTCCAGCGAAACAATCAGCATCCCCCCGGTGAACGGCAGGGCGAGCACCAGCAGCCCGACCAGCGAGAGGCTCGCGAGCGTCAGGCCGAGCCGGCGATAGCGTCCCCAGGCGAGGGCGATGCCGGCCAGCCCGAGCGGCAGCAGGTTGAGCGGTGGCACCACCAGGGCAACCGCGAAAGGGCCGAGCGACATGCCGCCTCAGTCGCCCACCGCCAAGCCATCGCAGAGCCTGAGGAAGGCGGCGCTTTTTCCCTCCCAGGCGGCGGCGGCGGCGACCATGAGCCCTTGGCGGCGGAGTTTGTCGCGCAGGTCCGCGTCATCATGGAGCCGCGCCATCGCCGCGGCGATGGCGTCCACCGAGCGGCCATCGACGAGGAGGCCGTTGACGCCATCATGCACGGCGTCCGTGCTGCCGCCGTCGCTGCCGGCGATCACCGGCAAACCACAGCTATTGGCTTCGAGGAACACCAGGCCGAACCCCTCGGTATCACCATCCGGCAGCGCCCGGTTGGGCATGACGAAGACGTCGCCGAGGCAATAGTGATCGACCAGCTCCTCCTCCGGCACCAGGCCGCTGAACACCACGCGATCGGCGATGCCCAGGTCGGCGGCGATTTTCTCGAGTGTCGCGCGGTAGGGCCCCTGGCCAACGATGAGAAAGCGGCTGGAAGGACGCTCGCGGGCAATGCCGGCGAAGGCGCGGAGGGCGTTGTCGATGCCCTTTTTCTCCAGCAGCCGGCAGACCGAGACGAAGATGAAGGCATCCTCCAGCTGGTAGAGCGCCAGCAGATCCACCCGCTTCGGCGCCGGGCGAAAACGCGCGGTATCGACGCCGTTCTCGATCAGGCTGATATGGGCAGGGGTCGCGGGCCCGAGCAAATGGCGCACGGTCTGCTGCGTGAAGCGGCTCACGACGATGATCTCATCAACGCCAAGCAGGGCGCGGCGGCGGCGGCGATGGCCGGGGTCATACGGATCATCGGTGGTGATCTCCTCGCCATGCACATACACAAGTGTGCGCAGCCCGGGAAACCGCCGCAGAAAGCCGATGACCCAGCCGCTGGCCAGCAACTCGCCAATGCACACCGCCCGCACGCGCTCCGCGACAATGAGCCAGGTGAGGATCGCCGCGAGACGGGCACGGATCGCGACATCGGAGAGACGAAAGCGGAGCCGCGCGAAAGCCCCCCCGCGTGGCGGGTCGATCACGGTGCGCAGCAGCGGCAGGCGCAGCACGCGATAGGGCGCGCGCCGGTCATGCTCGCGCCAGCCGATCAGCGGCAGCCCGTCGGTATAGGAGATGCGCGGGGCGAGCACGCAGATACGCTCGCCGCCGTAGCGCGCGAGATTTTCGTACACCACCGCCGAGCCGCCGCGCACGGGGGCAAAATTATTGGCAAGGAGCAGAACCTTGCCGGGTTTGGTCGGGTTCGCCAGGGCGCTCACCCAGCCTGCTCCGGGGGGGGATCGAGCAGGGCGGGAATGTCGGTGAGCGCGGCAAAGCGCCCGCCGAGATCGCGCGCGAAATGGTCAAGCAGGGCGGAGAAGCGATCATAGAAATAATGCAAATCGGCGCGGCTCTGGACATAGGGGTTTTGGCCGATGGCCAGGGAGGAACTGTGGAAGCTCAAGGGGAAAATCATTTCGCCGCGCCGCCGCAGATGCCGCACCAGCCGGCGCAGGGCGGCGATGTCATTGCCTTCCGGCGAGAGCGTGATGCGTTCGGCGAAGCGCGTGCGCGTCAGCACGGCCGGCGCGCGCCAGCGCGTGAAACGGGGTCCGATGAGGGCGTCATAGAGCCGCTGGCCGATGGCCCCGCCCCAGCCGACGACGCTTCGGCAGAGCGGCAGTTCGAGCAGAGGGCGGTTCTCGCCGAACCAGAAAGGATGAAAATCATAGGCGGTATGGTCAGGCCCGCCCTCGGCGGCGAAGCTGGTACGCGGCGCGAGGCTGGTATCGATAAGAAAGCCATGTTTTTCCAATAGCGAGGCGGTTTGCGCACCAATGCCATAGCGCCCGGCGCGGTGGACGGTGGGGGCAAAACCGAAGCAGGCGATGAATTTATCCTTGAGCGCGAGCAGTTTCTTTTCCTCAAGCCCGGCATCGAGATTGCCCGAGAAGGAAAATCGCCGCCCCGCCGCCCCGCCGAGCGGCGGCGTGACCCAGGTATGGAGCTGCACGCCAACCACGCATTGTCCGCTCTCGATCTGACGGCGGATCAGCCGCACCACGCTGCGATCCTCGAGGATGGGATAGGTCAGCAGATAGGCCGGCACCGCGCCATAGGCCGCGACGATCTCGTGCAGGTCGCGGATATTGCGCATGCAACTGGTGGTGAAGGCGGTGCCCTCGATCGGGGTCTGCCAGTCGAAATCCTCCTCGGCGTCGATCACCACGGTGCAGACCGGGCGGTCGATCCGGGTGGTCGCCGGCCGGTCCGTGCGGAGTGGGGCGGTGCGGGGCGGTGCGGGGCGGGGCGGGGCGGTCGCGGTCATGCCTGGGTCCGGAAAACTCATGATCGGAGAAAACGAGGGAGGCGACAATGCCGCGATGGCAAAGGGAGATGGGATCGCAGAGGAAGATGGAAGAAAGCGTTAACGGCGTATAGGATATTTATCTTCCAGAATATAAGGCCAAGGCTCCCCTCCCCGCCCCGCCTCCATTGGCCCCCGCTGGGGCCGGTGATTGCGCATCTTGATGTCCGGGCTTCGGTTTGTGTCCCAGAGTGACGCGATGCGCCTTTTCATACGACCTGCATGATCTATCCATCAACATGGCGCCATCAACATGGCGCCATGGCAGCTATTGACCGAGCCTAATATATCTATATTATTGCAAATATGGAGAAATCAGATGCCATCGCCGCATTGTCGGCGCTCGCCCAGGACACGCGGCTCGATGTGTTCCGCTTGCTGGTCCAGACCGGACCGGGGGGGTTAGCCGCTGGCCGCATCGGCGAGGCGTTGGACATGGCCTCGGCGACGCTATCGTTTCACCTCAATCAGCTCAAGCATGCGGGCTTGGTCACCTGCCGCAGGGAAAGCCGGTCGCTGATCTACGCGGCCAAATATGCCACCATGGACGCGCTGCTATCCTACCTCACCGAAAACTGCTGCCGTGGCGCTGCCACCGCACACCTGCCAGCCGGTTCGCCAAAGGCAGACAGCAAGGCAGTCGTAGCAGAGAAGGTCGAACCAGAGAAAAGGAGAGCCTGATTATGGAGACCACCGAGATCAAGGAGCTGGTTCGCACCCGCTACGCCAGCATTGCCGCCGGCAGCGTCGCTGACGGGTGCGCCCCGGCAGCGTCATCCTGCTGCGCCCCCGCGACGGCGACTGTGCGAAGCAAGGCGCGGGAGATGGGTTACACGGCCGCGGAACTGACGGCCGTACCGGAAGGCGCCAATCTCGGCCTCGGCTGCGGCAATCCCCAGGTCTTCGCCGCAATGAAGCCCGGCGAGGTCGTGGTTGATCTCGGCAGCGGCGCCGGCTTTGATTGCCTGCTTGCTGGGCCACAGGTCGGGCCGACCGGACGCGTTATCGGCGTTGATATGACGCACGAGATGCTCGCCAAGGCGCGCGCCAATGCCGCCAAGGTTGAAGCGGCCAATGTCGAGTTTCGGCTTGGCGAGATCGAACATCTGCCGGTCGCCGACCACACGGCCGACGTGATCATCTCCAACTGCGTGGTCAACCTGGCGCCCGACAAGGCGCAAGTGTTCCGCGAGGCCTTCCGGGTGCTGAAGCCGGGTGGGCGCATGGCGATCTCGGATGTGGTCAATATCGCGCCGCTGCCGGACGATCTGCGGACAGACCCGGCACTGCTCTGCGGCTGTGTGAGCGGCGCCATTTCTGCCGAGCGTGTCGAGAGCTTGCTGCGCGCGGCCGGATTTACCGATGTGACAATTACCGTGAAACCGGACAGCCGCGAGATGATCGCCTCCTGGGCACCGGGACGCGGCATCGAGAAATGCGTCGCCTCGGCGATCATCGAGGCGCGCAAGCCGCTGGCTGGAGCCGGGGAAACGCCCCGCGCGGCAGGGTGCTGCGCGTGAGCGCGGCGGCCCCACCAGGCCCGCCCGCTTCAGCAACGCCTGAACGCCTGCCGCTTGACCTATCCAGAAACCGGAAATTCAAGCGCCCTTGGCGCTACGCACATGATCAACAGCGCGGATGGGAAGGCGGGTGACGTCGTCAAGGCGCTGACCGCGGACATGGCGTCAACACCGCGAGCGAAGCCGGCTGCTCATTTTGCCATCGCCACGCCAACGCTGCTTTTGGCGCTCATGCGGTTTGCCGCTACGCTCACCCCGGAGATTGACCCCAGACAAAACAATCGAGGAGGAGCGACCATGATCCATGTAATCGCCATTATCACCGCGAAGCCCGGGCAGCGGGATCATATTCTCGAAGCCTTCCGCGCCAACATGGCGGCGGTGCGGGCGGAGCAAGGCTGCATCGAATATGGTCCGGCGATTGACGCCCCAGGGATGGGCGGGTTTCAGACCAAATTCGGTCCCGACGTCTTCGTGGTGATCGAGAAATGGGCGAGCAAAGAGGCTCTGGCCGCGCACGCCGCTTCCCCGCATATGGCAAGCTATGGCGCGAAGACCAAGGAATGGATTGCCAGCCGCGTGATCCATGTACTGGAACCGGCCGACTGATCCGCGCCGGAAGGCGCCGCGGCCCGGCCAGGCCGAGCCTCAACCAGACTATCCCCGGCCCGAGAAACGCGGCGGCGCCCGCTAAAAGCGCTTCCACCGGCAAGACCGTCGCCGGGCGCGGGGCCAGGACGATCAGCGACGTCCCGAACCCGACCACCAGGCCGGCACCCGCCAGCAACAGGCGCTTGCGGCGCGACGCATCGACCAAAAACCCGGCCGGGATCACGGTCGCGGCGCCGGGAGGATTTGCTGCGCGTCCATCACCCGGCCATAGGGGGTGACCAGCCCGATCCCGCTCGCTGACAGTGTCGCACCCGGCGTCAGGGCGCCGGCCATGCTGGCGGCCTCGGGCGGCGGCAGATGGATCTGCGTGCCGTCCTCCAGCATCGCACCATTGAGATCGCCGCGCGGCCCATAAAGCGCCATGCGCACTCGCCCCTCTGCCGTCATCGGCTGCGCTGGCCCGGGAAACGGCGGAAAGGGCGCGAGGCCAGGGCCGGGCGGGCCGGTATCGACCACGGTCTGGCCGGTCGCGGCATCGCTGATCGCAACCGCTTGCACCACCGGCACGGCATAAGCGCGCAGGCCGCGGATCGAGACCTGATCGCCGATCCTGACGCTGCGGAGCAGCGCCGGGCCGAGATGGGGCGGCGTATGCACTTCGGTGCCATCGGCGAGGATGACACCATCGACATCGCCGCGCGGGGTGAGGCTGAAGGCCATTACCTGGCCGGAGATTTGCGGCCATTGTCCCGGATCCGTCCCCGGCGCAAGCCCGGGAGGTGGCAATGGCGCCAAGTCGGGGGAGGGTGGTTGGGCGTCAGCGGCGCCGAGGCCGAGCAGCAGGCCGGTTGCAAGCAAAACGCCGAGGCGTGATCGAGGCATCTCATCTCTCCTCTGACTGGGACTTGGCGGCGCCAAGCCCGACGGTGAGCTGATTTGCAACCGGCGGGCCAAATTCATGCTATTGATAAAAATGAGATATTTTTAAGGGCAGGGCGAAGAATCATCCGCTGATCGGTCATCCTTTGTCCGTTTATCGGACATTTCGGCGCCCCGTGCCACAGTCTCGCCGAGGCCATAGCGGCGCAGTTTGACGTAAAGCAGCTGGCGATGAATGCCGAGACGGCGCGCCGCCTCGACGCGGTTGTGGTTCGTCGCAGCCAGCGCGTTCTGGATCATTGCCGCCTCCAGCCGGGCGATGGCGCCGGGGAGGTCGGTGCCCGCGGCGATGCTTTCGGAGAGCTGGTCCTTGCCGCCGGCTTCGTGGGGCGTGTCAAGAAAATCGAGGGTGGCGGCCGGGATCACCGGCCCCGGGGTCAACACCGCCGCCCGCTCCAGGGCGTTGCGCAATTCACGCACATTGCCGGGCCAGGGATGGGCGAGCAAACGCGCCGCCGCCGCCGGCTCCAGCTGCTTGCCGCCGCCGCTACGGGCGAGAAAATGCTCGGCCAGCGGCACGATATCGGCGAGCCGCTCGCGGAGCGGCGGCAAGGCGATCGGCACGACGCCGATGCGGTAATAGAGATCCTCGCGAAACCGCCCTTGCGTGATCTCGGCGCGGAGATCGCGGTGGGTCGCAGCGAGGATACGAACGTCGAGCGGCGTCGCACGTCCGCCGAGCGGTGTTGCTTCGCGGGTTTCCAGCACCCGCAACAGCTTGGCTTGCAATAGCGGCGCCATGTCGCCGATTTCATCGAGCAGAATGGTGCCGCCTTGAGCGGCGCGAAACGCGCCCTCGCGGTCGGCGTGGGCGCCGGTGAAGGCGCCGCGGACATGGCCGAACAACTCGCTTTCGAGCAATTCGGCGGGGATCGCGGCGCAGTTGATGGCGATGAACGGAAATCGGCCGCGCCGGCCATGGCGGTGGATCGCGCGCGCGACGACCTCCTTGCCGGTTCCGGTCTCGCCGGTGATCAGCACCGTCGTCTCCTGATCGGCGAGCCGGCCGATGGTCTTCTGCACCTCGCGCATCGCCGCGCTGGCGCCGATGAACTCTTCCACCGCCGGCGCCGGCGCCGGGGCTGGCGCCGTGATCGCGAGCATGCGGGCAAGCAAGGCAGCGAGATCGGCGCGGCCGACCGGTTTGGCGAGATGATCGACGGCGCCAAGCCGCATCGCCTCGATGGTATTGGCGCTGGTCGGGACGGCGGTGAGCACGGCAACCGGCGGCGGCGCCGGCCGCGCGCGGATGCGGCGCAGCACCTCGATCCCGTCCATCCCCGGCATGCGGAGATCGAGCAGCACCGCCGCGCAGTGTTCGGCCGCCAAAATCGCCAGCGCCTCCTCGCCGGTTGCGGCCAGCCGCGGCTCATGGCCAAGATCGCGCATCGTCTCGGCGAGGCTCTCGCGCAAGCCGGCATCGTCATCGACGATCAGGATGAGGGCCATGATCCAGGATCCTGCCAGGCGAGGACGAGCGCGAAGACCGCCCCGCTGCGGGTTTCCCCGACATCTATATACCCTCCAGGGTCGAGGAGGTGGAGCGATCCGGCTTGCGCCGCCGCCATCTCACGGGCGATGGCGAGGCCGAGGCCGGTGCCGTCGGGGCGGCCGGTGACGAAGGGCTCGAAAAGCCGGGCGCGGAGATCCTCGGCAATGCCGGGCCCGGTATCGGCAATGCGGATGACGAGGGTTCCCCCCTCCCGATCGGCCCGCAAGCTGACCTTCCCACCCGGCGGCGTGTGGCGGAGGGCATTGTCGATGAGCGCCGCCAAAGCCCGCCGGGTCAGCGCCGGATCGAACACCGCCGTCAGCGCCGGCCCTTGATGCGAAAGACGCACGCCTGCGCGCGCGGCAAGGTCGCCATGCTCGGCGACCAGGGCGGCCAGCAGACGAGGGACATCGACCGGCTCGGGGCGCGGCGTTGGCCGCTGCGTGAGGCTGAGGATTTCGCCGACGAGATGATCGAGCCGGGCAATTTGGACGAGGATCGCGGCCAGCGCCTGCCGTGCCCGCGCGGTCTCTGGCGCCGGCGCGGCGGCGAGCGCGTTTTCCGCCTTGAGACGCATCGCCGCTAGTGGATTGCGGATTTCATGGGCGATACCGGCCGCGACCCGCCCCAAGGCCGCCAGACGTTCGGCTTCGGCGGCCTTGCGGGTGAGCGTCTCCGCCTCTCGTCGGGCCTGCGCGAGGCGGTCGCTAGCCTCGTTGAGGGCGGCGAGAATGCGGTCGAGATCGCGTTCGCCGGTGGCCGGCAGCGCTGGCAGATCGGCGAGGTCATGGGCACGCAGGGCGGCCTCGATGGCGCCGATATGCCGCCCCCAGCCGCGCGCCAGCCGCCAGAGCCAGAGCGAGAGCAGCAGAACCAGCACCAGCAGCGCGGCGAGCGCGGCCTGCAGCCGGCTGACCGCCGGGTTCGCCTCCACCCGGGTCATCACCCAGACGCTCGCCCCCGGGATCGCCGCGGCGGCGGTCAGCGGGCGGGCATAGAGCAAAAGGGTCTGCCGCTTGCCGCGCTCTCGCCGGGCAACCGGCGCCCGCTCTTGCCGCGCCTCGGCGTTGATCGCCGCGATGGTGGCGCTTTCTGCCGCCGGGAGATCGCTCTTGACGCCGCTTCCCTCATAGGTCGGGAAAGCATAAGCGAGCGAGCCGCGCTGTTCCTGCCAGATCCCACCCTCGACCCCCTCGACCCCGGCGAGCGCGGCGCGCACCACCGTGCCGAGCCCGTGCACGAAGTGCGCGTCCTCGGGCGCCCGGGCTAGTCCCGCGGTATAGGAATCATAGGCTCCGGCGAGGCGTTCGGCGGCGCGCGCCAGCGTGACCTCGGCCTCGGCGGTGCGGGCGGCGGTGGAGGCGCGGTCGAGGGCGAGGATCAGCGCCGCGACCACCACCGCCGCTGCCAGCGACAGCAGCCACAGCAACACCAGCCGCGCCCGCAGCGAACGCACCCCGCCCATCAGGCGTTGCGCCACCACCCCGCCCATGTCTCACCAGCCCGCTGGGTGGCGCGCAGCGTTGGCGTCTACCAGGGAAGCACGTCTCCCTGATAATCGAGATAGGCAACACCGCCCTTGCCGTGATGGCGGGTGATGGTCGCGGCGAGGCCCTTGGTGCTGGTCTCGACATCGAGCGGCGCCCGCGGGCCTCCCATATCGGTCCGCACCCAGCCGGGGTGAAGCAGCAGGATGGTGCGGGTCTTGTTCTCGGGGTGGGTGGCGAAGCATCGGACCGCCATGTTGAGCGCCGTCTTGCTCACGCGGTACAGCTCGGAGCCGCCCTCGCAGCGCGCGATGCTGCCGAGGATCGAGGTCATGAAGCCGATCGTCCCGCTGGGTTGCACCAGTGGCGCCAGCGCCTCGGCGGCGCGTACCGGGTTGATCGCGTTGGTGAACAAGAGCCGCGTGATCTCGGCGTCCGCCACCGCCGCGAGCGGCTTTGCCGGATCGGTCGAAACCCCGGCATTGAGGAACAAAAGATCGAATTTCTTCCCGCCCAGCCGCGCCGCCAGCGCCTTGACCTCCGCCGGGTGGTCGATATCGACGGTTTCCACCGCGAGGCCCGGGTTTTTCTGCTGCAATTCGGCGAGTTCCGGCGCTTCGGCCCGTTTGGTCGCGACCACCTCCCAGCCCCCGGCCAGCAACTGGCGGGTGAGGCCGAGGCCGAGGCCGCGCGAAGCGCCGATAATGAGGGCTTTCATGGCTCTTCTCCCGTGGGGTTGGTTGCCGGACGCGGATTGAAACCCACGGGCGGGGAATTGTCGATGCCACGCGCGAGATCGACCGGGACAACACCGATCGCCTGACACCCGTGCCCGCCGTAAAGTGGCAGCCTAGCGAGGATCTCGGGCGGCGTCAGGGCGTACTCGGGTGGCAGCGGCGGCGTCGTGCCGGCAAGCCGGCCGGGGTCGAAGGCGCTCAACAAATCGCCCTCATTGGGTACCGCCGCATCCTTGGGGCCGAGCCAGTCCTGGCCGAGCCGTGCCCGCCCCGCCGCGCGCGCCGCCGCTTCCTCGGGAAGCGTCGCGAGCGGGGGCAGGCGGTAGAGATGGTCGAGGAATTTGATCACCTCGTTGTGATCACCCTCTTCGTGCGAGATGACATGGGCGCGGGCATAGGGCGAGATCACGATCAGCGGAATGCGCGGCCCGCGCGCCAGTGCCTTGCCGTCGGGGCCGGTTTCGAGCCGGCGCGGTGGCACATGGTCATAGGCGCCGCCACCCTCATCGAAGGTGATGATGATCGCGCTTTCCGCCCAATAGGGGCTCTCGGCGATGGCATTGACCTCGCGCCCGAGCAAGGCCTCGCTAATTTCGGAATCGGAATAGCCGGGGTGGTCGTCATCGCCCTGGAATTTTTTTCGCACGGCCGGATCGGGGTCGGCGGGGAGCAGGCCGGCGATGTTGCGAAAGCCGCCACGAATGTAGAAGACGCCGCCCGCTCGGGGCAGGCGCTTTGCCTCGAGATCGGCGAAAAAATCGCCGAGTCCGTGCAGGTGCGCCGCCATTTCCGGGTTGTTGGCGACATAGCCGAAATATTGCGCCGCGTTATGGTGCCAGACATAGGAGAGATGCGAGCCCCCCGCCGGCGCATCGGCCGGGTCGGAGGGCTCGTGATCGTAGCCTTCCTGATACCACCCCCAGGCAAGCGGCGCCCGCCCGGAAGCGGCGATCGCCGGGATATCGCCGGTGATATCGGCGAGATCGCCGCCGGGGTCGCGATCCGAATTGACCAGCGCGGGCAGGTTTTCCCCCGCGAATGTCAGCGGCAGGCTGGCATAGGTCTGATTGATCTGGGAGGCCGTCTTATAGCGCGGATTGCCCGGCGTGTTGCTCATCTGATCGGCGCCTGAGCCCCAGAAGGGCGGCGGGTTGGCCACCATCGGCTCGCCCCGGCTGGCATAGGAGCCACCCGCCGAGGAGGCGGCGAGCGCGGCCTGGTCGGGATGTTTCAGCCATTGCGTCTCGCCGCTCTGGCCGGCGATCAGCGCGATGGCGTTGGGCGCCGAGGGGGCGATGGTGTGTTGGAAAAACGCATCGAACAGCACGAAGCGGCTGGCGTAATTCCAGAGGAGCGGGATGGTGTCGCAATCGATATGGGCCATTGGCAGCGCGCCATGCTGGAAGGCGTGGCGCGAGGGTTTTTCCCCCGGCTTGACGTATTTCATCTCCTCGGCGAGCGCGAAGCGGTCCATCGCGGCGCTTCCTTCCGAGATGTGCATTTTCTCCACCAATATCGGGTGGCTGTGGTCCATGTCGTCGAGATCGGCGGCGAAATCAGCCGGGCCGAGGCGGAAGGGGTGGATCGTCGCCATGCCGCCGTCCGGCTTGACGATCGGCTGGAAAAAACCCGGCGTCATCGCGGCGGGCGCCGAATAGAGCCCGCGCGCGCCGGGAAAACCGCCGAAATAGGCGTCGAAGGAGCGGTTTTCCTGATAAAGGATAAAAACGTATTTTATCCGCGCCCGCAGCGCCTCGGCCGCAACCGTTGCGCTCGTCGGGCTCGTGAGATAGGGGCGGATGGCCGGCGCCGGGTCGGGCTGTGGCACGAGCAGCGCCGGCGGCTCGGCCGCGGCCGAGGCGGCATGGCCAGAGACGAGCGCGGCAAACGCCAGGGAGAGGGAAAAAATCGCGTCACGCACGGGCATCCTCGCTGCATGGGCCGGCTCTGCATGGTCCAGAACCGGGGGGCCATGCTAGCCGCTGGGGGCGGCGAGCACACATGAAACTATCGTGTCACGTGGCGCCGCTCAGCGCGGCGCCGCGAGGCCGCGCGCATTCGTCAGCGTCGCGGCCTCGAAATCGGCGCCGCGCGTATCGGCGCCGGAAAAATCGGCGCCATTCA
>JAKCCP010000387.1 GCA_021841985.1 Pseudomonadota bacterium
CTGGCAAGGACGGCCACTCGTCGCGACCGGCGATGGGGCGGGCGATGGCACGCTGCTCGCACTCGGCGATCCCGCGCGACGAGAGGCCGCTTTGGCCTTGCTCGCCGGGTGATCGCGCGCGGCGCGCTCTCGGTCATCGCGCGCGGCGCGTGCTCGGTCTATGATGGTCGGCGAAAATGGAGGGGTGAGACGGTGCAACGGAGGGATTTTCTGGTCGCGTTGCCGGGCCTGCCAGCAGCACTGGCGGCGGCGCGCAAGCCGCTTCTCTGGCGCATCGCCGAGGCCGCGCCCGATGCCGCCGCGCGTGCCGATTATGTCGTGACGCTGCTCGAAAAACCGGGTCTCCCGCGCGATTTCAGCCATTTCCCCTATGTCGATCCGGCGGCGCCGAAAGGCGGCATGGTGGTGCTGTCGGCGATCGGCAGTTTCGATAATTTCAACGGCTTCATCGTCCGCGGCACCGCGCCCGACGATATCGGACGCATCTATGACACGCTGCTCCGCGCCAATATCAACGAACCCAGCACCGCCTATGGCCATCTCGCCGAGACCATCGACCTCGCGCCCGATCATTCCCGCGTCGTTTTCACGCTGCGCGCCAATGCCTATTTCCACGATGGCGCGCCGGTGACCGCCGATGACGTGGTGTGGACGTTCGACACATTGCGCCGCGACGGGCGGCCCTTCTATCGGCTCTATTATGGCGATGTCGAGCGGGCCGAGGCGTTGGATGCCCGCCGCGTGGTGTTCCACCTGAAGCCGACGCCGGATCGCGAATTGCCGCTCATTCTCGGCGAGATGCCGGTTCTGCCGCGGCATTTCTGGAAAGACCGTGATTTTTCCCACCCGCTGACCGAGACCCCGCTCGGTTCCGGCCCGTATCGGGTCGAAAAAGCGGAATTCGGCCGCAGCATGACCTATCGCCGCGTGCATGATTATTGGGCGCTCGATCTGCCGACGGCGCGCGGGCAATTCAATTTTGGCCGCATCCAGGTCGAGTATTTCCGCGATGCGACGGTCGCCTTCGAAGCGTTCAAGGCCGGACAGGTCGAATTTCGTGAGGAAAACATCGCCAAGCAATGGGCGACGGCGTACGATTTCCCGGCGATCCAGCGCGGTCTCGCCAAAAAAGAAAACCTGCCGCAGCATCTGCCGACCGGCATGCAGGGCTTTGTCATGAACACCCGGCGGCCGGTTTTCCAGGACCGGCGGGTGCGCCAGGCGATGGATCTGGTCTTCGATTTCGAATGGTGCAACGCCAATCTGTTTTATAACGCCTATACGCGCACGCGCTCCTATTTCTCCAATAGCGACATGGCATCGTCCGGCATCCCGGAAGGCGCCGAACTCGCGTTTCTGGAGCCCTGGCGCGCGCATCTGCCGGCGGAGCTGTTCACCACGCCCTTTACCCTCCCGGTCACCGATGGCAGCGGCAATAATCGCGCGAATTTGAAAAAGGCACTAGCGCTGCTCGAAGAGGCCGGATGGCGCGTCAAGGATCGGATGTGCGTCAATCATGAAGGCCAGAACTTCACCTTCGAGATCCTGCTCGATGAGCCGGCGTTCGAGCGCGTCGCTCTGCCCTATGTCCAGTGGCTGGCGAAACTCGGCGTCTCTGCCACGGTGCGGACCGTCGATCCGGCGCAATATCAGCAATTGCTCAACACCTTCTCCTTCGACATGACGGTCGCCGTGTTTCCGCAATCCGATTATCCCGGCAACGAGCAGGTCGGGTATTGGACCAGTGCCGCGGCAAAGCAGGAGGGCTCGGACAATCTCATGGGGGTTGCCGATCCGGTGGTCGATGCCCTGGTGCAGAACGTCGTCACCGCGCCGGATTATGATCATCTCCTGCCGGCGGTGCATGCGCTCGATCGTGTTCTGCTGTGGAATTGGTACGTGGTGCCGCACTGGTATCTGCAATCGGTGCGGGTCGCCTATTGGCAGCGTTTCGGGCGGCCGGACAAGGCGGTGCGTTCGGGGCTCGCGTTCGATACCTGGTGGATCGATCAGAAACTCGCCGAGGAAACCGACAGCGCCCGCCGCGTCGGCGTGGAGTGACGGGCGGCGATGGCCGCCTATCTGCTGCGTCGCTTGCTGCTTCTGGTGCCGACCTTGTTCGGCATCATCGCGATCAATTTCGCCGTCGTCCAATTCGCGCCCGGCGGCCCGGTCGAGCAGATGATCGCGCAACTCAAGGGGCATGGCGGCGAGATGAGCGGGCGCATGACCGGCGCCGGGGCGCGCGAGGCGATGCCGGGGCAGAGCGGGCTCTATCGCGGCGCGAGCGGGCTCGACCCCCACATCGTCAACGACATTCGCCGCATGTTCGGCTTCGACAAGCCGCCGCTCACGCGTTTCTGGCTGATGGTGAAAGACTATCTGCATTTTGATTTCGGCCGCAGCTTTTTTCGCGACAAGACCGTCCTGCGGCTCATCGGCGAGAAACTTCCGGTCAGCGCCTCGCTCGGGTTGTGGTCGACGCTGATCGTCTATCTGGTCTCGATCCCGCTCGGCATCATGAAGGCCGTCCATGACGGCAACCGCTTCGATGTCGCGAGCAGTGTCGCCGTCCTGATCGGCTATGCCGTGCCGGGGTTTCTGTTCGCCATTCTGCTGGTGGTGCTGTTTGCCGGCGGCTCGTTCGTGCAGTGGTTTCCCCTCCGTGGCCTCACCAGCGCCGGCGCGGAAAGCTGGACCTGGCCGGCGCGGGTGCTCGATTACCTCTGGCATATGGTGCTGCCGACGGTGGCGCTCACCGTCGGCGGCTTCGCGAGCCTCACCATGCTGACCAAGAACTGCTTTCTGGAGGAGATCCGCAAGCAATACGTTCTCACCGCGCGCGCCAAGGGAGCGAGCGAGAAGCGCGTGCTCTATGGCCATGTCTTCCGCAACGCCATGCTGCTGATCGTGGCCGGGTTTCCCCAGGCCTTCATCAACATCCTGTTCACCTCGGCGCTCTTGGTCGAGATCGTGTTCTCGCTCGACGGGCTCGGCCTCCTCGGCTTCGAGAGCGCCATCGCGCGTGACTATCCGGTGATGTTCGGCACCCTCTATATCTTCACCCTGCTCGGGCTTTTGATGCAGATCCTCGGTGATCTCCTCTATACCGTCGTCGATCCGCGGATCGATTTCGAGGCGCGGCAAAGATGAGCCTCTCGCCGCTGGCGCGCCGGCGCCTCGCCGCGTTTCGCGCCCATCGCCGCGGCTTTTATGCTTTCTGGATTTTTCTGGCGCTTTTCGTCATCTGCCTGTTCGCCGAATTCATCGCCAATGATCGCCCGCTGCTGATCCATTTCGAGAATCAATGGTATTTCCCGATTTTTGCCGACTACAGCGAGGATACGTTCGGCAAGGATTTCATGCCGACCGAGGCGGATTACACCGATCCCGATCTGGCCCGCGCGATCAACCGGCATGGCTGGATGCTGTGGCCGCTCATTCCCTATCATTACGACAGCATCGTCAAGGATCTGCCGCGGCCGGCGCCGGCGCCGCCGAGTTGGCGCAATCCGCTCGGCACCGACGATCAGGCGCGCGACGTGCTGGCGCGGGTGATCTATGGCTTTCGTCTCTCGGTTCTGTTCGGCTTTACGCTCACCGCGATTTCGTCCGCGATCGGCATCATCGCCGGCGCGCTGCAGGGATTTTATGGCGGGATCGTCGATCTGCTGTTCCAGCGCTTCATCGAGATGTGGTCGGGCATGCCGCAGCTTTATCTTCTGATCATCCTCGGCAGCATCATCACGCCGGGATTTTTCGTGCTCCTCTTCTTTCTGCTCTTGTTCAGTTGGATGAATTTGACCGGCGTCGTGCGTGCCGAATTCCTGCGCGGGCGCAATCTCGATTACGTGCGGGCGGCGCGCGCGCTCGGGCTTTCCGATCTCGCCGTCATGTTCCGCCACATTCTGCCCAATGCCCTGGTCGCGACGCTGACCTTCCTGCCGTTCACCCTCTCGGGCTCGGTCACCATTCTCGCCAGCCTCGATTTTCTCGGCTTCGGCCTGCCGCCCGGGGCGCCCTCGCTCGGCGAGTTGGTGTCCGAGGGCAAGAACAATCTGCAAGCGCCCTGGCTCGGCATCACCGCCTTTGTCGTCCTCGGCGGGATGCTGACGCTGCTGATTTTCATCGGCGAGGCGGTGCGCGATTCCTTCGATCCGCGCAAGACCATGACATGAGCCTGCTTGCGGTCGAAAATCTTTCGGTCTGTTTCGGCGACCGTCACGTCGTCGAGGGCGCGTCGTTTCATCTCGAGCGCGGCGAGACCCTGGCGTTGGTCGGCGAATCGGGGTCGGGCAAGACGCTCACCGCGCTTTCCCTCCTGCAATTGCTGCCGCCGGGGGCGAGGAACGATGCCGGGCGCATCCTGCTCGGCGGCCAATCGGTGCTCGATGCCGATCCGGAGACGTTGCGGATGATGCGCGGCGGCGTCGCCGGCATGGTGTTCCAGGAGCCGATGACCAGCCTCAACCCGCTGCACCGGATCGGCCGGCAGGTTGCCGAGGCGATCCGCACGCATCGCCGGATGCCACGCGCGGCGCTGCGCGAGCGGGTCGTCGCCTTGCTCGAGCAGGCGGGTTTCGACGACGCCGCGCACCGGCTCGACGCTTTCCCGCATCAGCTTTCCGGCGGCCAGCGGCAGCGCGCGATGATCGCCATGGCGCTCGCCAATGATCCCGCCCTCCTCATCGCCGACGAGCCGACGACCGCGCTCGATGTCACCATCCAGGCGCAGATTCTCGCCCTCCTCGCCGGGTTCAAGGCGTCGCGTGGCCTCGCGCTGCTGCTGATCACCCATGATCTCGCCATCGTCCGCCGCTACGCCGATCGGGTTTGCGTGATGCAGGAGGGGAAAATCGTCGAAAGCGGGCCGGCGGCGCGGATTTTCGCCGCCCCCGAGCACCCCTATACAAACATGCTGCTCGCCGCCGAGCCGGCCGGGCCGCCGACGCCGCTGCCCAATGACGCGCCGATGCGGCTGGAGGCGCGTGACATCATCGTGCATTTCCCGATTCAGCGCGGCATCCTCCGCCGCACCGTCGGGCATGTGCGCGCCGTGGACGGGGTTTCGATCACCGTCCGGCGCGGCGAGACGGTGGGTCTGGTCGGTGAATCGGGGTCGGGCAAGACGACGCTCGGCTTCGCCCTGCTCGGCCTCGCCCGCGCCGAGGGGCGGCTGCTCTTCGAGGGCACCGATCTGCTCGCGCTCGACCGCCGCGCCTGGCGCAAGATGCGCGCGCGCATGCAGATCGTGTTTCAGGATCCTTACGGCAGTTTGTCGCCGCGGATGTCGGTCGGCGAGATCGTCGCAGAAGGTTTGCGCGTGCATGCACGGGAATTGTCGGGC
>JAKCCP010000337.1 GCA_021841985.1 Pseudomonadota bacterium
CTCCGAACTCGCCTTCGAGCGCTCCGGGCCGGATCGCTTTCTCTCCGATTACCGGCTCCTGGTCGAGCTGATCGAACGGCTGCGCGAAAACCCCGATCCCCGCCCCGATCCCCGTCAGGAAATCGCCGTCGGCCGGCTGGTTTCCCATCTCGCGGCGCTTCTCCGCATGTCGACGGCGGTTGCCGGGCTTTTGGATCGCGGCGAAAACCCGGCGCTGGAGGCGGCTTTGGTCAAGGATGTCGGCACCGCGTTCGAGCGCGAAATTCCCGAACTCGCCCGCCTTCTGGTCGCGAGCCAGCCGAGCTTCGACGCCGAGGATCCATTCTCGCAGGCGCTCGCGCAGGTGATGCTGCATGCGCCGTCATTCACGCTGCGCGGCGGCACGCGCGAGATCCTGCGCGGGATGATCGCCCGCGGCCTTGGGCTGCGGTGAGGAAGAGCGCGATGGCAAGCAACGAAATTTCCGCGATCCTCCGCGAGCAGACCGACCGGCTGCTCGCCGAGCACGCGACCCGGGAGGCTTTGGCCGCCGCCGATGGCGGGGCGTGGCCGGCGGCGTTGTGGGAGGTGGTGAGCGAGGCTGGCCTTCCGCTCGCGATGGTCGCCGAGGAGAAAGGCGGCGCCGGGCTCGCGCCGGCCGCGGCGCTCGCGCTCCTCCGCCGCGCCGGCTATCACGCGCTGCCGCTGCCGCTCGGCGAGACCATGCTCGCCAACGCGCTCTGGGTCGCCGCCGGCGGTGAGCCGATCGCCGGGCCGGCGACGCTCGCGCCGACGATGCCGGGGGCGGCGATCGAAATGACCGGGACCGGCGGAAAAACCGCTTTGCACGGCCGCCTCGCCGGCATTCCCTGGGGCGAGCGCGCGACGCTGATCGCGCTGGTGCGCGGCGCCGATGGCGGCCAGCATCTCGCCCTGCTGCCACCCCCGGCGACGGCGCCTTCGCCCCTGCGCAATCTCGCCGGCGAGCCACGGCCGACCCTGATCCTCGATGGCGCCGTCGCGGACATCCGCCCGGCGCCGCCGCTCGCGAAATCCGGCATGTGCGCGCTCGGCGCCGCCTTGCGGGCGCAGCAGATGGTGGGCGCGATGGAACACGCGCTCGACCACGCCCTCGCTTATGCCAATGAGCGCCAGCAATTCGGCCGCCCGATCGGCAAGTTCCAGGCGGTGCAGCATATGCTCGCCGAGGCCGCCGGACACTTCGCCGCCGCGACCGCCGCCGCCGATGGCGTTCTCGCCGCGTTCGGCGAGGACGACATGCTGCTCGCGGTCGCGATGGCCAAGGCGCGAATCGGCGAGGCGGCGGGCAAGGTCGCCGAAATCACCCATCAGGTGCATGGCGCGATGGGCTTCACGCAGGAACACACGCTCCATTTCCTCACCCGTCGCCTGTGGTCGTGGCGCGACGAATTCGGCAATGAGGCGGAATGGCAGCGTCTGATCGGCCGCCACGTCCTGGATGCGGGCGGGGCGGCGCTGTGGCCGATGCTGGCCGGCGCATGAGTGGGGAAGACCAGCCGCCGGCGCCGAAACCGGGGGCGCCGCTCGCCGGGGTCAGGGTGCTCGATCTCACCACCGTCATCATGGGCCCGTTCGCGAGCCACATCCTCGCCGATCTCGGCGCCGACGTGGTCAAGATCGAGAGCCCGGAGGGCGATCTCCTCCGCCAGTACCGCCCCTCGCGCTCGCCCGGGATGAGTGGAGTATTCCTCAATCTCCACCGCAATAAACGGAGTGTGGTACTTGATCTCAAACGAGACTCTCATCGCGCCGCACTCGATCGGCTGATCGCCGGGGCGGATGTCTTTCTCCACAATATCCGCCCGCAGGCGATCGCCCGGCTCGGCTATACCTATGACCGGGTCAAGGCGCTCAACCCCGACATCGTCTATTGCGGCGCCTATGGTTTTTCCGCCGCCGGCCCCTATGGCGAGAAAGCCGCCTATGACGATCTGATCCAGGCGGGCTCGGGGATCGCCGGCCTGTTCGCCGCGATCGACGGCGTGCCACGCTATGTGCCGACGGTGATTTGCGACAAACTCACCGGCCAGGCGATCGCCTACGCCATTCTCGCCGCCCTCTTCGCCCGCGCCCGCGGCGCCGGCGGCCAGGCGATCGAGGTGCCGATGTTCGAGACCACGGTCGAGTTCAACCTGGTCGAACACATCACCGGCGCCGCCTTCGTGCCCCCGCTCGGCCGCGCCGGCTTCGGGCGGCTCTTGGCCGCGCGGCGCAAGCCCTATCGCACCGCCGACGGCTATGCCTGCATCCTCCCCTATTCCGACCGCAACTGGCAGGATTTCTACGATTTCACCGGCCGTGGCGAATTCAAGACCGATCCCCGCTTCGCCGGTCTTGCCGAGCGGGTGCAAAACATCGATATCCTCTACGCCATGATCGAAGAGGAAGCGCCCAAGCGCGACACCGCCGAATGGGTCGCGTTCTGCGACCGGGTCTCGATCCCGTGCATGCCGGTCTTGAGCCTCGATGAACTGGAAGACGACCCGCAAATCGCCGCCTCCGGCCTGTTCGCCGAGGCCGAGCATCCGAGCGAGGGGCGCTATCGCAGCGTGCGCCGGCCGGTGACTTTCAGCGCCGATCCCTTCGAAATCCGCCGCCACGCGCCGCGTCTCGGCGAGCATACCGAGGAGGTTCTGGCCGAGGCCGGGCTCGATCGCGCCGCTGTCGCAGCGATCCTCGACGATCTCGGCGCCGAGCCGCGAGCGGACGCCTCGACGCCGGTGCCGGCGGGCGAAAGCTGAGCATGGCACAGCACGGCGCGGTGGCCGGCCGGCCGCTCATCGTCGGCCTCGGCGGCACGACGCGGCCGGGGTCGGTCACCGAGCGGATCCTGACGATCGCCCTCGATTGCGTCGCCGCCCTCGGCGCGGAGACGGCGCTGATCGGCGGCGCCGAATTGCAGATGCCGATGTATGATCCGGCCGAGACCGATTTTTCTCCGGCGGCGCTGCGCCTCGTCGATCTGATCCGGCGCTGCGACGGTCTGATCATCGCCTCGCCCGGCTATCACGGCACCATCTCCGGCATGATCAAGAACGCGATCGACCATATCGAAAGGCTGCGCGACGATCCCCGGCCCTATCTCGAGGGCCGCGCCGTCGGCTGCCTGGTCTCCGCCCATGGCTGGCAGGCGACGGGGACGACGCTGGTCGCCTTGCGCTCGGTCGTGCATGCGCTGCGCGGCTGGCCGACGCCGTTCGGCGCCGCGATCAACGCCGCGCAACCCTTGTTCGACGAGTCCGGGGTTTGCACCAACGCCGTGGTGCGCGGGCAGATCGAGCTGGTCGGACGGCAGGTGCTGGAATTCGCGCGGATGAGGGGCTTGCATGGACACGGGTGACGAACCGGCGCTGCCGCGCAGCATTCCGCTCGAGGGCGCGAGCAATGTCCGCGATCTCGGCGGCTATCGCGGCGCCGGGGAGCGGCGCGTGCGCTTCGGCATGGTGTTTCGCTCGGCGAGCCTCGCGCGGCTCACCGCGACCGATCAGCAGCGCCTGGCAAATCTCGGGATTCGCAGCATTTGCGATTTCCGCGGCCGGCGTGAGCGGGCGCATGCGCCATCACGGCTCAAGGGGCTGCGCGGCGTTCAGGTTCATTCCCTGCCGATCGAGCCACGGGTCGGCGCCTCGCTCGCCGATATCGTCGCCACCGGCCGGGCGAGCGGGGAGGACGTGCTGGCGATTTTGCGCCGCGCCTATCTCGCCTATGTCGGCGATCACGCGGCGAGCTATCGGGCGCTGTTCCAGCTCCTGCAACAGCCCGGCTTCACGCCGCTTTTGTTTCATTGCTCGGCCGGGAAGGACCGCACCGGCTTCGGCGCGGCGCTTTTCCTCGCCGCGCTCGGGGTTTCCTGGGCTGAGATCCTCGACGATTATCTCGCGACCAACCGGCTCTGGGAAGCCGATAGCACGCTTGCCCGCGATTTGCCGCCCGAACTCGCCGAGCCTCTGCTCCGCGTCCATCCGGAATTGCTGACCGCCGCGTTCGACGAGATTCGCGGCCGTTTCGGCTCGCTCGAACATTATTTCGCGGCGATGCTCGGCCTCGACCGGGAGGCGCGGGCGCGGCTTCAGGCGCGGTTTTTGGTGTGAACGCCGGCTCGCTCACACTTCGATAACGAATTCGTGGTTTCCTTCCCGCTCCGCAGGACCGAAAAGCGAGCGCCGGCCATGAATGCCCATCTCAACGTCCAACCCGGCACGCGCCGCCCGTTCGCCGGCATTCTGGAAAATTTCGTCGGCGAGATCGACGCGACCATCCGCGCCAACGGGCTCGCGAACGGGCTTCGCGCGGGGCTCCGCGAAGCCGTTCTCGATTGCCCGCGGCATCTTTTCGTCCAGCGCTACATCGCCCACGCCGGCGGCAATGTGCATGACCTCGCGCGCGGCCCGGCGGAGGCGCATCTCGGCGCGATCTATCGCGACGCGCCGCTCGGCCATGTCGATGCCGCCGGGCGGCCGATGGCGTCCACCAATTCGCAGCCCTCGATCGTGCTCCATCTCCTCGAACTCCTCGATCTCCGGCCCGGCCAGCGGGTGCTGGAGATCGGCTCCGGCGGCGGCTGGATGCTCGGGCTGATCGCCCGCGCGGTGGGGCCGTCGGGCGAGGCGGTCGGGGTCGAGATCATTCCCGAACTCGCCGCGCAAAGCCGGCAATCGCTCGCCGCCGCCGGCATCACCAACGCCCGCGTCCACGCGGCCGACGGGCAGGCGGCGCTGGCCGGTCTCGGCCGCTTCGATCGCATCATTTTCACGACCGGGCTGTTCGAGCTGCCGGCGCCGTTTTTCGACGCCGTGGCACCGGGCGGGCTGTTGCTCGCGCCGTTTCAGATCAAGGGGCTGGGGAACGACGTTCTGCTGCTGCGGCGGACCGAGGCGGGCGGGTTTCGCGCGGAGGCGTCGCTCGCCTGCTGCTTCATCTACCCGACCGGGGCGCTGGCCGCCCCCGATTACGCGCCGCGCGCGCTCGCCGAGGTGCCGCTCTGGCAGGAGGTCGCGCTCGCCGAGGTGGTCCGGATCCCGATGCCGCTCGGGCGCACCCGCTATGCGACGACGCCCTTCGCGCTCGCGACCATTCCGTTCCGCTCCTTCCTCACCAAATGCGAGCCGCGCTTCACAGTGTTCGGTCATGGCGGGGCCGGGGAGGGGGTGAGCCCGCAAATCGCCGGCGCCGCCGGAGGCAGTTTCGATGTCGCCGGAATCGGCCTCGTCGATGCGCCGGGCGGCTCGCTCGCGCTCTGCAACGGCGCCGAGCTGATCGGCTTCGGCAACCCGGCGGCGGCGGATGCGCTGCTCTCCGCCTATCGCGACTGGGCGCGCTGCCTG
>JAKCCP010000121.1 GCA_021841985.1 Pseudomonadota bacterium
ATCTGGCCACGAACTCGTCGCCGGCCTTGCGCGCCGCCTGTTCGGCGGCGTCGAGCACGCGCACCAGATCGGGCGCGGCTTGCGGCTGGCCGGCGCCGCTTCCTTGCACTTTCGGGAGTTTCGCGAGTTCCGCGTCCACCGCCGCCTTGGCCGCTTCCGGGCGCCCGCCGGCGGCGCGAATCAGGCCCGAGGCGGCGCCTTCCTCATCATCGAGCAGCGCCTTCAGCAGATGCTCGGCGCCGAGGCGCTGGTGGAATTCGCGGATGGCGATGGTTTGCGCGGCCTGAAGAAAACCGCGTGCCCGCTCGGTGAATTTTTCGATGTCCATGTCTCTGTCCCTCGTGACGTAGGCGACCTCCCGCCGGCCCCGGTCGCGGCGGCCGGCGGGATGTTTTCGGGAGTCATCTGGGCGATCGGGGGGAGGGTCTCAAGAGGGGGCGGGGAGGCACCGTGCGAATGGCAGACGGGCTTGCAAGCGGACGCGCATCTGGCCCAGAGTTTTCAGCCCGGCGAGGCGCCGATCGAGAAAGGCGAGGGTTGCCGCGTCATCGGCGCTGGCATCGGTGAGCCAGTAAAGCAGCGTCGCGCCATAAATGCCGGCGAGCGTCGCGCGTTTGGTGTACCAGGAAAAATCGGCAGCCTGATCGCCGGCCGCGTGCCAGATCGCGTCCACGGTCGCGGCGAGGAGGCGGGCAGCCACGGGGGCGTTCCGCCGCCTCGCAAGGCGGCCAAGGGCCCGGCGCACCGCCGTCTTCTCTGGCCGCATGACGGCAAGCCGCGCCGCGATCAGCGCCCGCACCCGCCCGGTCAGGCCGCGCCCGGCGAGATCGGCGCGCGTCGCCATGAGGCGGTCGGCGCGGGCGGAGAAGGCCGCGATCATAGCGAGCGCGCCGCCGGGGAAAAGCCGCGCCGCCTCGGCCTCCGCCTGGCCATGGCGGCGGAGCACGGCGGCGAGCGCGGGCAGCGACCAGCCGGGAAATTCCGGCTCGGCGAGCAGGAGAGCGAGCGCCGCGTCACGCGCCTCGGCCAGGGCATCGGTCAGTTCATCGATCATGCCGCCCGCTCCGCCGCGCGGCTCAATTCCGGCTCGAAGCCGAACAGGCGAAAATCGGTCATGCGCATGGGATAGAGAATACCGTCGAGATGATCGGTCTCGTGCTGCACGACGCCGGCATGGAACCCGGCGGCGACGCGCTCGATGGGCGCCCCCTCGCCATCGAGGCCGCGATAGCGGATCCGCCACGGCCGCGGCACGGCGCCGCGGAGGCCAGGGATGGAAAGACACCCCTCCCAGCGGAGGCGAATGTCATCGCCGAGCGGCTCGATCTCGGGGTTGATGAGGACGCTCGGGGCGAGCGGCGCATCCTCCGCGTCGTCACCGCCGCGCGCTTCGGGGACGCGATAGACGAAGAGCCGGAGCGGCACGTGGATTTGCGGCGCGGCAAGGCCGACGCCGGGGGCATCCATCATCGTCTCCATCATGTCGGCGATCAGGCGGCGGATTTCCGGCGCCGTCGGGTCGGGAACCGGGGCGGCTTTCTGGAGCAGCACGGGATGGCCCATGCGGGCGATCTTCAAAATGGCCATGTCCCTCACATAGGCGCTGGAAAAAGCTTTGGCGAGAGGCCGGCGCGTGCTATAGCGCCTCGCCCGGACGGCCGCTTCCGCCCCCGGGTGTCTTTTGTTCGCGGCCGGGATGGGCCTGGCCACGTCTCAGCGAGAGGAGAAAGCCGCCAAGTGCAAGTCGTTGTTCGTGACAATAATGTCGATCAGGCGCTCAAAGCGCTCAAGAAAAAGCTGCAGCGCGAAGGCGTGTTCCGCGAGATGAAGCTGCGGCGTCATTACGAGAAACCCTCCGAACGCCGCGCCCGCGAAGCCGCCGAAGCGGTGCGCCGGGCCCGCAAGATGGAGCGCAAGCGCCTGGAGCGCGAAGGATTCTGAAGCCCGCGCGGGGGAGGGGACGGCGTCCTGCCGGGGAACGGCGGGCGCCATGACCCAGGATCTGCCAACCCCGGTCGCGGCGCGCTATTTCGAGGATTACCCGCTCGGTTCGGTATGTGAATACGGCCCGGTCAGCGTGACCGAGGCCGAGATCATCGCCTTCGCCCGCCAATTCGACCCGCAATCGATCCATACCGATCCGGAAGCCGCCGCGTCCGGCCCGTTCGGCGGGTTGATCGCCAGCGGCTGGCACACCGCCGGGCTGATGATGCGGCTGCTCGCGGTCCATTTTCTCTCGCCGGTCGCCAGCATCGCCTCTCCCGGCATCGATGAACTACGCTGGCGGGCGCCGGTGCGGCCGGGCGATGCCTTGCGCGTGCGGGTGCGGGTGACGGAAGCCCAGATCTCGCGCTCGAAACCCGATCGCGGCATGATCCGGAGCGCGATCGAGATCGTCAACCAGCACGAAACCGTGGTGATGTCGCTCTCGGCGATGAATTTGATGCGCTGCCGACCGGCGTCCTGAGCCAAAGCCGGGCAGATGCCCGCTCTTCTCCGGCGGCCGTTGCGCGCCGCTCAGCGCCGGCGCAGCCGCGCTGCGCCAAGGCCGAACAGGGCGGTTCCGAACAGAACCAGCGAGGCCGGCTCAGGCACGGGAATCGGGTTACCCGAGTTGGTGGGCGGCACCAGGCCGGGGGTCGAGATCGTGCCGCTCCCCGAGATACTGCCATTAGTGATGATGGTCGTGCCAGAGGCCTGGATCCCGGTCTCGCTGAAGGCGAGGGTGATGCTCATCGTCTGATCGAGCGAGGAAACCCCATTATAGCTGAGAATATTCGCCCCCGAGCCGGGATTGGCGGCGACGAAATTGCCGACTTCGTAAACCGTCACCGATTCGCTGCCCGAAGCAGCACTTCCGGTCTCGTTGAGGATCTCCGAATGATATTGCTGGCCATTGATGGTGATCGAACTCGCCCCAGTAAAAGTGCCGAGCGCGGAGCCCAGGGTGAAACTATCGAGCGTGCCGAAATTGAAGCTGACGCTGCTGGGAAGGCTCTGATTGCCCGAATAGGCGGTGATCGCGGAATTGCCGTCCTGACCCATGGGGGTCAAGGATCCGGTTCCCTGGGCCCAGGCGACGGGAGATGCGGAAAACCCGGTTCCTCCCGAAAACACCAATCCGCGCCCGGCCGCGATGAGGGAAAACAGATCCGCTCCGGCCTGGGAGGGGCTGACGGTGGGGGTGGACAAAACGGCGGAACCGGTGATCGTTCCCGCCAGCGCCGGCGTGGCAACCACGAGGAACGGGAATGCCGCCAAGGCCGTCGCCGCGCGCGCCGGGCCCGCCAGCGAGATCCGCATCCGGGCCAAAACCGAGATTTTCATGCGCACACCCTCCGCAACGATAGCCACTTCACCACCTCTGGGCACACCAGCCATGGTTTGCGACTTCCCTTTCATGTAGATTAATTTCAGCGCAAACGCAAGAACGAAACGGGCGTTCTAAAAACTTTCATGACAGACGGATTATGTGAACGTCTCGTGATCAGGCAAGAATCAGGACCATTTCATTAAGTTTATTAATTATATTAATATTGGAGCTGGTAACTCAGGCCGACGCTGTTGGCGCCGTAGCCGCTGCCGGCGGTGGTATTGAGCTTGACGCCGCGCCCGAGATTGACCTGTAGCTCCGCCTGGGTGTCGTTGGTGCCGGTGGTGCCCTGCTTCGCGCCGAGATAGACGCCGGGGGCGACGTAGCGCCCGGCCTCCAGTGTCGGCACCGCCTGCGCCGCCCCCGGCCCGCCGGCGCCGCCCGGCCCCGGCGTCTGACTGGTCGGGGTGCCGACCGTCAGCCGGTCGAGGCCGAGGTAGCTCCGGATGCTGTTCATCGTGCTGCTCGGCCCCGCCGCGCCGGAGAGCTGCGCGACCCCGGCGGCGATCTCGGCCAATTGCAGGGCGCTGAGCTGGGACGCCGATTGCCCGAACAGGAGATGGGCGAGAATATCGTCCTGCGGCAGTTCCGGGGTGCTGGCGAGGGTGATTTTCGGCGCCGAGGCGAAGCCGCCGACGGTGAGTGTCGCCGAGACATTGCCGTTCGAGCTGGTGGCGACGAGGTTGAGCGCCGGGTCGATCCGGTGCCCGCCCGCGAAACCGATCTCGCCGGAGGTGAAATTGAGCGAGGTGCCGCCGAGAGCGACGGTGCCGCGGATCAGCTTGAGCCCACCCTTCATTACCGGCGCGGCGGCATCGCCGCTGACATCGAGGCGCCCGCCGAGTTCGGCATCGATGCCGCGGCCATGGATGAACACCGCCTCCGGCGCGATGACGGCGAGCGCGAGCGTGACCTCCGGCCCACGCGCCGCCGACGCCGTGGGCGGTGGCGTTGGTGTGCCGGCGCGGCGGACAGCGAGCGTCGCAACCGAGGGCGGCAGCGAATCGGGGATGGTGATTTCGGCGCGCTTGAGGGTGAGCGTGCCGCCGAGCGACATCGCCCCCGCCGCCGCGCCGGAGAGATGGAGGTCGCTATCCAGCCGTTCATTGAGCTGGTCGGTGACGATCGGGCTCGCGTTCTGGGCGGCGATGGTGAGATCGAGCGGGAGACCGGGCGCGAGCACGCCGATCTTGCCCGCAGCGGTGATCGTCCCCTGCCCGGCCTTGGCGGTGAGGCTCGCGATGCGGAGCGTCTGGCCGCTTGCCTCCAGCCGGGCGGCGATGGCGCGGAGATCGAGACCTTGCGCGAAATCCCGCGCCTCGGCATCGGCGAGCGTCGCGCCGCCGCTGAGGGAGGGGGCGGCGCGGGTGCCGGAAATCCCCGCGTCGAGGGTGAGCGCGCCGGTGACGCGCTGCCCGCCGGCGGTCAGAATCGGATCGAGGAGGGCGAGATCGAGCCGCCCGCGCGCGGAGAGCGAAAACGCCCCGTCCGGGGCCATCGGCACCGCCCCGGCGACCGTGAGATGGACATGGCGCCCGGCATCGAGGGCGCTGTCGAGCTGAATTTTGTCGCCGTCGAGACGGGCCTTGGCGCGGAGATTGGCCGGCGGCATCGCGCTGGCCGGCCCGCTCGCGGCGTGGAGCCCGGTTGCGGTCAGCGTCACCAGGCCGGCGGGTCGCGCCGGCGCGCCGCTGAGATGGGCGGTGAGGCTCGCGACCCCGGCGCTGTTGGCGAGGGCGGGGAAAAACGGCGCGGCGAGCGCCGGGGTCGCGTTTTCGAGGCTCGCGGTCGCATCGAGACGCGGGGTGAGCCGGCCGGCCAGGGTGAGACGCGCGGCGCCGAGGCCGAGCGCGAGGCGGTCGAGCGCGACGCCGTCGGCGAAAGCGAGATGCATCGGCGAAAGCAGCCGGAGCGACTCGCCATGCCATGACGCCGCGAGCGCGGCGAGGAAGAGGCGCTTGGC
>JAKCCP010000376.1 GCA_021841985.1 Pseudomonadota bacterium
GCCTGCCCGCGTCCACCGATAGCCGCACCGGCTCCGTCTCGGCCGTGTATTTTCAACGAGTTACAAGAAAAACAAATCGGAAGCTCGGGCTAATCACGAAGGCGCATCACGCCAGACATTGCTTCGGAAACTTGTGCCGATGAGAGATCTTTGGCCAGCAATTCGCGGGCGGCGCCATCTTCCCCCGCGAGAGCCAGCGTCGTTGCGAGATCCTGGCGTACCCTCGGGATCATGTCCGGCGCATTGGCAAGCGGGCGCAATATTTCGAGCGCTTCCTTCTCGTGCCCTGACACCGCGAGCGAGACGCCGAGATTGACCCGCGCCGCAAGCATGTCCGGCGTGATCGCGAGTGCCGTCCGATAGGCGAGTTGCGCCGCCGAATGCTGTCCCAGAAGGTCGCGCGCGATACCAAGATCGTTCAGCGCCACCGCGTTGCGTCGATCACTGGCGAGCACCTCTGAAAACAGTTTCGCCGCCTTTGCGGGGTCACGCGCGAGCCCGATACGCCCCAGGCCGAGCAACGCCGCCGTATTGGCCGGGCTGATCTTGAGCACCCGATCGAGGGTAGCTTCCGATTCGTCATAGCGCTTGAGCAGATATAAAGCCTCTCCCTTGCGTAAAAGCGCCGACAAATCCGCGGGATTCTTTGAAAGGATCCCGTCGGCGACCTCCAGCGCCATCGCCGGTGCGCCACCCAGCAGCGCCGCGTCGGCCACCCTTATGGTCGGCTCGCCGCTGCCGAGGGCGGGGGATTGCGGCGGCAGATTGAGCGCGGCCGGACGTGGCCCGCCACAGGCCGCAAGGCCGAGCAATACCGTGAACAACGGACCAAGCTTGATCATTTCATGCCTCAATGGCTCATCATCCGCATCACCTGCACCATCGCCGGACCGCCGACGACCAGAAAAACACAAGGAAGAATGAAAACGATCATCGGCACCGTGAGCAGCACCGGCAATCGCGCCGCCCGCGCCTCGAACCGGGTCAGCATCTCCTGGCGCATCTCCGCCGCCAAAGTCCTGAGCGCCTGGCTGAGCGGCGTGCCATATTGGATGGTCTGCACCAGGGTCGTCGCCAGACGCTTGATCCCATCGAGCCCGGTCCGGGTGCCGGCATTGAGCAAGGCGCTGCGGACGTCGGAGGTGATGCGCAATTCGCTCGCGGTCTGTGCGAACTCATCGGCGACCGCCGCGTGGGCGTGGCGGATTTCGGTCGCGACCCTGAGGATCGTCGGCTCGAGGCCGAGCCCGGCCTCGGTGCAGATCACCATCAGATCGAGCGCGTCCGGCAGCCCGCGCTCGAGCGCTTTCAAATGGTTTTTCCGCAGACTGCGCAAGGCGAAATCAGGCGCCAAAAGCCCGACCAAAGCGGCGGCGGCGAGCGGGATATCGCGCGAGACGCCGGCGAGACCGAGACGTGCCGCAACCACGAGGCCGAGCAACGGCATTGTCACCAGCAGCAGAAGCTTCGCGCCGACGAATAACTCCAACCCATGCCCGCGGCGGAAACCGGCCCGCGCGAGCGTGTGCTCGAGTTCGGCGCGGGTCCGGCCGGAAAGCAGGCCACTCCGCGAGATCGCATTGCCGATCGCCGCGATCAGCCGGAGGGCTACATTTCCGGATCGCTCACGCTGTCGCCGCTCGGCGCCCGGCTGGACGGCGCGAAGGCGCGCGAGGATCCGCTCCTGGCCGGCCATCCGCCATAGCAGAACGCCGCTCGCGGCCAGAAGCGTTGCAAAGGATGCCGCCGTAAAGACAAGGATCGAGAGATTTTTCATGGCGGGGCGCTCATGTCAGGCTGCGCCGGATCAGGCCGCGCATGACCATGATGCCGCCCGCGAGCATGCCGAGCGCGATGCCCATCAGGCGTTTGCCGCTGGGGTCGAAGAACAGCACACCGATATAGCCGGGATTGATCAGGGCAAGTCCAGCACCGGCAAAAACCGGAAGCGCCGCCAGAATCCCGGCGCTGGTTTTCGCCTCCGACGCCAAGGCGTGGCCGCGTTCGCGCATCGCGACACGCTTGCGGATGACATCGGCGAGGTTTTCGAGGGTTTCGGCGAGACCGCCGCCGGTCTGGCTCTGCAACGAAAGCGCCGTCGCGAAGAACCGGTATTCCGGCAAATCGTTGCGCCCCCCCATCTGCCGCAGCGCTTCATCGAGCAGCATACCGATCGCGATCTTGTCGGCGATGATGGCGAATTCCCGCCGCGTCGGATCGACGCTTTCCCGCGCGACCAGTCGTATCGCCTCGCTCACCGGAATGCCGACCCTGACCGAACGCACGATCATTGCCAGGGCATCGGGAAATTGGCGAAACAGGGCGTCGCGCCGGCGGTCGTCGAACCATTTGAAAATCTGCCGGCAGAGCAGGATCCAGATCGGAACGATGAGAAAAAGCGATGCCCCGCCCAGCAGATTGGCGATGACCCCGGCCACCAGCCGGGCGCCGAGCAAGGCGGCCGGCAGGACAATCCACCAGCGCACCGGATAATGATCGCGCCGCTCGGGATGAAATCCAAACAGCGCGACCGCGCGCTGCCAGGGTTTGGCGCCGCTGCTCCTGAGACCGATCCGGAACGGCGGCGCCTCGGCCGCGTGCGGCTGTCGCGCGTGCGGGTCGAGCACACGCCGGACGCGCGCCTGCCAAAGCTGTTCGCGTTCATGGCCGCGCTGTAGCAAAAGCGCGCTCATGCCGAGCCCGGTCAAGCCGATGAAGCCCGCGAGCATCAGGCGGAGATCGAGCATCAGCCGCGCTCCGCATCGTCGAGCGCCGTCGTCCAGGCACGCTCCAGGCCGAAATAGGTCAGCCGGTCATGAAAATTCGGCCGCGCCCGGCTGACCCGGTAGCGCACGCGAAGCCGGCCATCCAACCCCTCACCCTCGACCTCGAGGAGAAAGATGTCGTTCATGGTGACGACGTCGCCCTCCATGCCGCAGACTTCGGAGACCTGCAGCACCCGCCGGCCGCCATCGCGCTGGCGCTCGACCTGCACGATGAGATCGATCGCGCTCACGATCTGGGTGCGGATGGCACGGGCGGGAAGGCCGATATTGCCCATCTGCACCATGCTCTCGATGCGCGTCAGCGCATCGCGCGCGGTGTTGGCGTGGACCGTGGACATCGAGCCGTCATGGCCGGTGTTCATCGCTTGCAGCATGTCGAAGGCCTCGCCGCTCCGCACCTCGCCGACGATGATGCGGTCGGGGCGCATGCGGAGCGCGTTGCGCACCAGATCGCGCTGATTGATCTCGCCGCGCCCTTCGAGACTGGCCGGCCGGGTTTCGAGCCGCACGACATGCGGCTGCTGCAATTGCAGTTCGGCGGCGTCCTCGACCGTCACGATGCGCTCGCCGCCGTCGATCAGCCGCGACATCGCGTTGAGCAGCGTCGTTTTGCCCGAGCCGGTGCCGCCGGAAATGATGACGTTGAGCCTGATCCGGGACGCGATCTCGAGCACCCGCGCGACCGGCGGCGTCAGCGAGCCGAACTCGATCAGTTTCGGAAAATCGATCTTCTTCTTGGCGAATTTGCGGATCGAGAGATAGGGCCCATCGAGGGCGAGCGGCGGGAAGACGATGTTGACGCGCGAGCCATCGGCGAGCCTTGCATCGACCATCGGGCTCGCTTCATCGATCCGCCGCCCGACCGCGGCGGCGATGCGCTGGCAGATATTGGCGACATGGCCGGCATCGCGAAACCGCACCGCCGAGAGCGTGAGTTTGCCGCCGCGCTCGACAAAGACGCGCGCCGGACCGTTGACCATGATGTCGGTCACCGCCTCGTCCTCGAGCAACGGCTGCAACGGTCCGTGGCCGAGCATGTCGTCGACGAGGCTGAACGCGAGTTCGCGCTGCTCGCGGGCATTGAGCTGAATGCGCCGCTCGGTCGCGATCTCGGCGATCAGCCGCTCCACCGCCTGGGCGAGCTTTTCCTGCGGCATGCCGGCGGCGGCGGCGGGGTCGAGCTGTTCGAGACAGAGGCCGCGCAGCGTGCCGAGCGAGGTGTCCGGCGGCGCTTGCGCGGGTTCGGCGCCGAGGGGCGCGGGCGCCGCGTCAGGGGTCGCGCGGCGGCGCCCGAATGCCGCGCCGCGGGGAACCGTCTCGCTCATCGCCGCCAGCCGAACCAGCGCCGCCGTCTGCCCGGGGCGGGGATTTCATCCGGCACCTTGACGAAGGCGACCTCCTTGGCCAGCGCCAGGATGCCGGCGCGAAACCCGCCGCGCAGGCCCGAGGCGGGCGCGCCGAGGGCGGTCGCGCGCGCCATCTGGCGCGGCAGATCGGGGATGACGACGTCGATCTTGAGCTTCAGCGCCGCCTCGATCTGCGCGCGGGTCAGGCTGCCGGGCGCGCCGAGGCGGTTCAGGACCAGGATCGGCCGGCGCGGTTGCAGCCGGCCATGGGGCAGTGCCAAGAGCCGCAGCGTGTCGCGCACGCCGGCGAGCGTCGGCGGCAGCACCAGCACCCGGTGATGGCCGAGGCCGAGCAGGTCATGGTTGAAGGCGAGCGGCGCCGGCGGGACATCGGCGATGATCAGATTATAGCGCCGGCGCAGCGCCTCGATCAGCTTCTCGCCGGCGGCTTCGGCATAGACCGGCGCCGCGTCGGGCGTTTCCTCGCCGGCGAGCACGAAGAGCCGCCCCGAGACCGGCTGCGCCGCGCGTTCGACGAACAGCTCGTCGATGCGCTGTGGCGCTTCCAGCGCGGTGCGCAGCCCGGCGCTGGCCTTGCCGTCGAGCAGAAGGGCGGCGGTGCCGAAATGGAGATCGGCGTCGAGGAGCACGGTGTGACGTCCGGCGGCGACGCCGAAATGCCAGGCGAGATGCGCGGCGATGGTGCTGGCGCCGGCGCCGCCGCGCACGCCGGTGATGGTCACCATCCGCCCGCCTTGGAAATTGTCGGCGGGAAGCTCGGCGCCGGTCAGCAGCGGCAGGAAATGCCGCGCCACCATGTCGCGCGTCAGCGGCTTGTAGAGATATTCGAGCGCGCCGAGATGGCGCGTGACCAGCCGGTAGAAATTCAGGCTTTCCTCCTCGCCGACCACCAGAACGCGCACATCCGGCTCGACCACCTCGGAGAGATCGCCGAGCGCGGTCAGCGGCCGGTCCTCGCCGCTGACATCGACGATCAGGGCCTGCGGGGTCGGCGTCTTGGTCAGGGCAGCGATGGCGGCGCGGACATTGCCACGGCGGATGGTGACGCCGGTGAGCGCCACTTCGCCCAGAACCTCGCGCAGGATCGCCTCGCTCGCGCCATCGGCGATGAAGGCGAGGAGCGGCGCGCGGTCGCCGCTTCCGGCGGCGCCGTCCTCGGGAAGGGCGGCGATGCGGGC
>JAKCCP010000311.1 GCA_021841985.1 Pseudomonadota bacterium
GGGAAAAAGAGGCGTGGGAAAAAGAGGGGTGGGCGCGGCCATGGCGCCATCGGGCCAGAGCCGCCGAGCGCCGTCAAGGGGAGCGGCCAGCGGAAGGGAGTAGGAAGAATTTGGGAAGAGCCAGGGCGCCGCCCTGGACCCGCTGGGGCCAGCGGCCCCAGACCCGCATCCTGGAAAAGGAGGCGGTCAGCGCGTGACGCTGCGGCCGGGCTCTGCTAGAGCGCGGCGAGAGGGTCATGGGGTCGCGAGCGCATGGGGCGATATAAGGGCGTTGCGCTCGGCAGCATCGCCGTCAGTGTTCCGGTGATCGCCATCAAGGGGCTCGCCTGGTGGCATACCGGCGGGGCGGCGCTGTTTTCGGACGCGCTGGAGAGCCTGATCCACCCGGCCACCGCATTGCTGACCTTCGGCGCGCTCTGGATCGCCTCGCGCCCGGCCGACAGCAATCACCCGTTCGGCCACGGCAAGGCGGAATTCTTCGCCGCCGTCATCGAGGGCGGGCTGATCGTCGCCGCTGCCGGGACGATTTTGCAGCACGCCTGGCTGGTCTGGCGCGGCGGGCCGGTATTGCTCGACCCGATCCTCGGCCTCGCCCTCAATGGCGGCGCGACGCTGCTCAACGGCGCCTGGGGCCTGGTTCTGGTCCGCGCCGGGCGGCGGCTGCGCTCGCCGGCGTTCAGGGCGGACGGGCTGCATCTCCTCACCGATGTCGCGACCTCGGCCGGCCTTCTCCTCGGCCTCGTGCTCGCCCTCGTCACCGGCGCCCTCTGGCTCGACCCGCTGCTCGCCGCCGCCACCGCGGTCTATGTCCTGGTCACCGGGTTTTTCCTGATCCGCGCCTCGGTGGACGGGCTGATGGACGCGGCGCCGAGCCCGGCGGTGGTGGCACGGATCAAGACGCTGGTCGCCGAGCACGCGGCGGGCGCGCTCGAGGTGCATGATCTCCGCACCCGGAACGCCGGGCAGACGACGTTTTTGCAATTCCATCTCGTTGTGCCCGGCGGGATGACGGTTGACGAGGCGCATGCCATCTGCGATCGGATCGAAGCGGCGCTGCGCAACGAAATGGCCGGGCTGGTCGCCACCATTCATGTCGAACCCGAGAGCAAGGCAAAGCATCACGGCGTGGTCGTGGTCTGATCCCGCCATGCGCGCCGCCTTGCCGATCTCACGCCCGGCGGGCGGCGGCGTGAGGCGCGCCTTCGCGGTCTCCGCCGGGGCGCATCTCTTCGTCCTGGCGCTGCTGCTGCTCCGCATCGTGCCTTTCGGCACGCCGGTCAAGGAGGCGGAACCACCGCTCGCCAAGGTCGAGCTGGTCGTCCAGGACACGCCGACGGTCGGCGACGGTCCGCGCGAGAAGCCGCAAAAACCGGCGCCAACCCCCGCCGCGCCGATGGCCGAGGCGACGCCGGACGCCAAGGCCGCGGCCCAGCCGACGCCGCCGCTCCCCCCCCTCCCGGAGGCGGACAAGCCCGATCAGGTGACGCTCCCGAAGACCGAGAAAACCGCCGCCGCCGCCGCCCAAGCCCGCCCGGCGCCGCCGACCCCGCCGGCCCGCCCGAGCCACGCCGCCCCGGCGGTCAGGCTCGGCCTCGGCGGCGACCCTGGCACCGGCCTCGTCACCGGCCCCAACGTCATCCCCGCCGGGCCCGATTCGACCGTCCATAACATCCCCCCCGCCTATCCGGAGGCGGCGGCGATGCTGCATGAGCAGGGGCGGGTCATGCTCCTCGTGCATGTCGCTCCCGACGGCAGCACGGCGGCGGTGGACGTGGTCGAGAGTTCCGGCTACCTGCTGCTCGATCGCGCAGCACACGACGCGGTGGCGAAATGGCGCTTTCGCCCCGCCACGTCCAACGGCGCGCCGGTGGCCTCGGAGATGCCGATCGAGATCAATTTCGATCTCGAGAGCAAGCGGGCACGCTAGAGTGGGATGACATCGCCTTCGCTCAGCCATCCCCCTCCAAATCTTTGTTTGATCGCGTGATTCAGACCTAAGGCCGATTCCGCCTCCGGTCATCCCGCTCCAGGTGATCGCCCCGCCATCAAATCCAGCCTCCCGGAAGCCGCCGGGGTCAGGTCGCGCGCGAGGCGGATTCGACCAGGCGCTTGATCGGATCCCAGGCGAAAGCGATCTGCGCCAGCTTCTGGCCGGCGACGCGGGTGTGGCTTTCGGCGACCGCGCGGCCGCCGAGATGCTGGTAGAAAAACCGGCTCGGATTGTCGCGCAGCACCCAGAGGAAGACCGAGCGGCAGCCGATCCCCGCGAGATGCGCCGCGGTGGTCGCGAGCAAGAGCCGGCCGAGCCCGCGCTCGCGCCAGTCATCGAGGATATAGAGAGTTTCAATCTCGCCATCGGCGAGGCCGCTGCCGCGGGTCGCGGTGACGAAGCCGATGACGCGCCCGCCGGGCGCCAGGCTGCTGGGCAGGTCGCGGCCCGACGCGGTCAAGACATGGACACTGGCGCCGCCGCGAATGGTGCTGTCGTAATAGGCGGCCTGACGTGGCACCGAGAGCCGGGCGAGATAGTCATCGGGCAGGATCCCGGGATAGGCGCTGCGCCAGGCGGCGACATGCACCGCGCCGATCGCCGCCGCATCGGCCGGGCGGGCGCGGCGGATGGTGATCACGGAGCGCGCTCCAGCACGGCGGCGAAGAACCCGTCCGTGCCATGGCGGTGCGGGGTCAGGCTGAGATAGGGGCCGGTCCCGAGCGGTAACGCCGCCGCTGCCCCGAAAGGCCAGATATCGGCGAGCCTGCGGGCGGCGAATTCCCCGTGATGGGTGAGAAATGTAGACACCTGCGCCTCGTTCTCCTCGGCCAGCAGCGAGCAGGTAGCGTAGACGAGACGCCCCCCCTTGCGCACCAATTTTGCGGCCTGGGTGAGAATTTCCTGCTGGCGTTGGATCAGTTCCTGGAGATCCTCGGGCCTGAGGGTGCGGCGCGCGTCAGGGTTGCGCCGCCAGGTGCCGGTGCCGGTGCAGGGCGCATCGACGAAAACCCGGTCGAACCCGCCGAGATGGCGTTTGACCCATTTATCGCCGGGGACCAGCAGATGGCGCTCGACATTATGAACCCCGGCGCGCCGCAGCCGCTTGAGCGCGCCTTCCAGGCGTGGCGCCGAGACGTCACAGGCGACGAGATGGCCGCGATTGTCCATCATCATCGCCATCGCGAGCGTCTTGCCGCCGGCGCCGGCGCAGAAATCGACCACCCGCATCCCCGGACGGGCATCGGCCAGCGCCGCGGCGAGCTGGCTGCCCTCGTCCTGGATTTCCACCCAACCGTCACGAAACGGCGCCGCCGCGGTGATCGGCGGCCGGCCGGCAACCCGCAGCCCCCAGGGGGAGAGGGGTGTCGGTTCGGCGATGATCCCGGCGGCCGCGAGCGCGGCCTTGGCGGTCTCTCGCGTCGTCTTGAGCAGATTGACGCGAAGATCGAGGGCGGCGGGGCGGGCGAGGGCGGCCAACTCATCGGCGAGATCGGCGCCGAAGCGCGTGGCGAGGAGGGGGGAAAGGAAATCCGGCACCTCGTTATGCACCGCATCGGGCATGCGCGGATGCGCGAGCGTGTGGCCGGAAAGCCGCGTCAAAATCGCCCGCTCGCCCTCGTCGAGCGCCATCGGCGCATAGCGGCCGCCGGAAAACAGCGCTTCCACCGCGGCCAGCGAGGTGCCGGTGAGCAGCATCAGCGCGCCGAGACGGAGCCGCGGACTCGCGGCGCCGCGGTCGCCGCCGAGCCACCAATCGAGCCGGCGCCAGGCGCGGAGCACTGCCCAGACGTGTTCGGAGACCGCGCGCCGGTCGCTCGCGCCGATGAAGCGGCGGGCGCGGAAGAAATCGCTCGCGACGGCATCGGCGGGCTTCCTTGGCGTCTCCGCGATGTCGGTGAGCAGTTCGATCGCGCTTGCCAGACGGGCGGCGGGGGTCACGCGAGGGCGTCGCGGGCGGCGTCGGTCATCATTTCTCTCTTTCCATCTCGACTTTTTCCTGGTCGTCACCGCCGGTGGCAAGGCCGTTGAGGCGCGGATCGGCTTGCCAGGCGCAGAATTTCTCCGCCCCCGGCAGGCCCGCCGAGCAGGCGGCGATATTGGCGCGGCCGGGCTCGGGGACCGGGGCGGGCAGGAATCGCGGCGTCTCGCCTTTTTTCAATTTCGGCTTTGCCGGCATGCTCAGCGCCTCGGCAAGGGCGGCGGCGGTGGCCAGCGGGGCACCTTCCTGCCCCGACGCCGCGACCGCGGCACGAAAGCCGAAGCGCGCCGGGGTGAAGGCGATCGCGGCGGAGAGCAGCGGCGGCGGCCACGCCTTGGGCGAGGCGGCGAGCACGAGCCCGGTGCCGCGCGCGATCCGCCCGATGCCGAACAGATTGCCCATGGTGACATCGCAGGCGACCGCGCCCCCCTTGCGGTCGAGGGCGACGAAACCGGTCGAGGCCGGGAGCGGCGGCAGGCTCGCGGTGCTGCCGGGGGGGGTCGAAAGCAGGGTTTTCGCGTCGCCGCCCGCGTGCCGGTAGCGCGCCGCGACGGCGAGGGCGATGGCCTTGGCGCCGCTCACGTCCTGCGCATTATGCACGAACGCCTGGAACGCGGCGGCGGCGGCGAGCCCGCCATCGGCCGGCAGCGGCAGGAAGGCGATCTCCTCATCGCCGCCGTCATGATCTCTGGGCCAGCCCGGGATGATGATCGGCGTGGCGACGCCGGCCCGCGCTTTGGCGAGATCGGCGGCGGTGATCGGGCTGCCGGCGTTGGCGGAGGCGCGCTCCAGGCGTTCGGCCAAGGCGCCGCCATAGAGGTCGTTGACGCCATTGATGCGGATTTCGGCGAAGGTGGTGCCGAGATCGGGCTGCATCAGCGTCGTCCCCTCGGTGAGCGGGCCGCCGGTGATCGAGGCGAAGGCGCGGGCGGCGCCGGGATCGAGGGTCAGCGCCTGACCGACGACCTTGAGATCGCGCGCGAGCGCGGTCGAGACCGGGACGCCAAACCGCGCCAGCCCTTCCGCCGGCTGGATCAGATTGGCGATGGTGCGGGTGCCGTGGCGGGCTTGCAGCGTGAGCAGGCCGCGCAGCAGCATCGGCACCGCCGCCGGGCGATCGGTTCCCGCGCTCTCCGCCGGCTGGGGGAGGAACATGATCGCCTCGGGCGTCTTGGCCGGCGGGAAATAGGCGAGACAGGCGCCGCCGCCGCCGAGCCCGGCACGCGACGGCAGCGTGACGGCCAGCGTCAGCGCCATCGTGGTCGCGGCATCGGCGGCATTGCCGCCTTCCGAGAGCACCTCCCGCGCTTCCAGGGCGGCGCGCGGCTCATCGGCGATCACCGCGCCG
>JAKCCP010000302.1 GCA_021841985.1 Pseudomonadota bacterium
TATCATGCCTCGACGACCAGCGGCGGCGCGACGGTGGCGCGCGGCAATCTCAACTTCGGCAATGAATTCAACCATGAATTCATCTTCGGCGTGCGTTATGCCTTCGGCGCCGCGCCGCCGCCGCCGCCGCCCGCACCGGCGCCTGTCGCCGCGCCCGCGCCGGCCCCCGCGCCGGCCCGCACCTATCTCGTGTTCTTCGACTGGGACAAGGCCGATCTGACCGATCGCGCCAAGCAGATCGTTGCCGAGGCGGCGCAGGCATCGACCCGGGTGCAATACACACGGATCGAGGTCAACGGCTATACCGACCGCTCCGGCACGCCGAAATACAACCAGAAGCTTTCGGTGGAGCGGGCAAACAACGTCGCCGCCGAACTGGTCCGCGATGGGGTGCCGCAGAACGCCATCGATATCCAGGGCTTCGGCGAAACCCACCCGTTGGTGCAGACCGCCGACGGCGTGCGCGAGCCGCAGAACCGCCGGGTCGAGATCATCATCAAGTAAGGTTTTTACCACGACGTTTTCATCTCGCGGGGTTCGGAGCGATGTCTCCGAACCCCGTTTTGTTTTTCGAGCCTGACGACGCGGCGCGGTTGTTGCGTGTCCGGTCGAATGCTAAGCCGGAGCCATGGATCTGCCTCACCTCGCGGCGCTGCTGATTTTTACCGCGACCTATGGCGTGGTGGCATTCGGGCGCCTGCCCTTCTTTCGCATCGACCGCACCGGGGCGGCGTTTCTCGGCGCCGCCTTGATGCTGGCGTGCGGTGTGCAGAGCCGGGAAGCCGCGTATCGCGCGATCGATCTCGATACCATCGCGCTGTTGCTCGGCATGATGATCGTCGTCGCGTCCTTGCGTCTCGGCGGCGGTTTCCGGCTGATCGCCGGCTGGGCGGTCGCGCGCGCGCATCATCCCTTGCTGCTGCTCGCGGTCGTGGTTCTGGTTTCCGGCGTGCTTTCGGCGTTCATGGTCAATGACACGATCTGCCTGGTCGTGACGCCGATCGTGCTCGATGTCGTGCGCCGCCTTGGGCGCCGGCCGCAACCTTATCTGATCGCCATCGCCACCGCCTCCAATATCGGCAGTGTCGCGACCATCACCGGCAACCCGCAGAACATGATCATCGGCAGCCTCTCGCAGATTTCCTATCGCGCTTTCGCCGCCGTGCTGGCGCCGGTCGCGGCGATCGGGCTTGTGCTGACCCTGCTCCTGATCGCCCTTGTCTGGCGCGAGGAGTTTTTCGTCCGCGTGCGTTTGCGCGCCGATGCGCCGGGTGGCGCCGTCGTCATGAAGCTGGTGAGCAAGACGCTGATCGTCATGGTCGGCCTCATCGGCGCGTTCTTCGCCGGCGCGCCGCCCTCGGAGGCGGCGGTGGTCGCGGGCGGGATCATGCTGCTGACGGGAGGGCTCAAGCCGTGGCGCTTCTATGCCGAGATCGATTGGCCGCTATTGCTGATGTTCGCCGGATTATTCATCGTCGTCGCCGGATTGCAGGCGGCGTTCATCGGCCCGCGCGCGCTCGCGATCGCCGGCACCTGGCATCTCGATCGCACCGCGCCGCTCGCCATCGTCGTCGCGGCGCTCTCGAACATCGTCAGCAACGTGCCGGCGGTGCTGGTGCTGCGGCCGTTCATCGACAAGCTCGCCGACCCGCGGCACGCGTGGCTGATCGTCGCCATGGCCTCGACGCTGGCCGGCAATTTCACCCTGCTCGGCTCGGTCGCCAATCTGATCGTCGTGCAGCGCGCGGCGGCGGAGGGGGTCAGGATCGGCTTTTGGAATTATTTCGCCATCGGCGCGCCGCTCACCGTTCTGACCTTGCTGGTCGGAATCTGGTGGCTGTGACCGCGATGGGGGCTCACTTCGCGCCGAGTTGGCCCGCGAGCGCGCGGGCATAGGCGCCGAGGCGGGCATCGAGATCACTCGGCACCTGACAGGCATAGCGGATGGTCTCGCCGATATCGTGGTAGCTCCGCACCAGGAGGTCATGGCGCTCGGCGATCCCGGCGCGCTCGGCGGCGGCATCGCCGCCGGCATCGGCCGGTGTCGCCTGCAACGCCGCCTCATCGCTCTCGATCCGCTTGGCGAGCGAGCGCTGGCGGGCGCCGAGAGCCTTGAGCCGCGAGATCACCGTATCGCGTTCCTCGTTGGTCTGATCGACGAGAGCGGCGAAGGCGAGCGGCAATGTTTGGGCGCGCTCGGCCTCGGACAAGCCCCGCGCGAAAGCGGTCAGCTTCGCGATCCCGTCCTCGGTTGCGACGCCACGCGGCGAGATCTCCTCGATCAGCGCCGCAAGACGCGGATCGGCGTGCCAGTCCGCCCCCGCGGGCGGCGCCGGGCCGGCCCAGTAGGTGGCGAAGGCGAGATGCGGCACCAGGCGCTGCTGGCATGGCCAGTCGGGATCCGCAGGAGCGGCCGCGTTCGCGGTCGCGGCAAGTGAGAGGAAGGAAAGCGCGAGCAGGGTACGGCAAAACATGAAAACAGAACCTCTCATTCCGCGCCAGCCCGGCGCGCCATCAGGCCGCGCCCAGGATCATAGCCCCAGACCGCGAGCGCGACGAAAACCACGAGATAGACGGTGACCACCAGCGCCGAAAGGACATTGAAGCGGTCATAGAGCGCAAAGCGGATCAATTCGGTGGCGTGGGTGAAGGGGTTGATCTCGGACAGCCAATAGATCACCGGACTCGCCTCCTCGACCCGCCACAGCGGATAGAGCGCCGAGGAGGTGAAGAACATCGGGAAAATCACGAAATTCATGACGCCGGCAAAATTCTCCAACTGACGAATGAAGGAGGACAGCACGAGCCCGAGCGCGCCCAGCATCAGCCCGGCGAGGATGAGGGCGGGCAGCACCGCGAGATAGCCGCTGAGCGGCGGTTCGATATCCCAGAACCAGGCGATGGCCATGAAGATATAGGCTTGCACCACCGACACCGCGACGCCGGCGAGCAATTTGGCGACCAACAGGAACCAGCGCGGAAACGGGCTGATCATCAGCGTTTTCATGCTGCCCATCTCGCGATCATAGACCATCGAGAGCGAGCTTTGCATGCCGTTGAAAAGCTGGATCATGGCGAGAAGTCCGGGCGCGATATAGACCTCGTAGGGGATATAGGTCTCATAAGGGGGAATGATCGAGACGCCGAGCACGAAATGGAAGCCTGCGGCGAAAATCGCGAGCCACACCAGCGGCCGCACCAGGGCGGAGACGAAGCGCCCGCGCTGATTGAGCCAGCGCAGCGCCTCACGCCGCACGATGCCGGCGAGACACCGCGCATATTGCAGCGCGGTCATGATGGCTCTCCACCGGTCGCGGCGGCGCCATCGGCGATCAGCCGGTCGAATGCGGCCTTGAGCGTCGGCTCGCCGGCCTCGGCGAGAATCCCCTCATGCGGCCCGGAGGCAACCACCCGACCCTGATGCAGGATGACGATGCGGGAATCCGGCGCGGCCTCGTCGATGAGATGGGTTGCCCAGAGAACACCGAGCCCCCGACTATGACAAAGCGCGCGCACATGTTCGAGCAGGAATTGCCGGCTCGCCATGTCGAGGCCGACGGTCGGCTCGTCGAGCAGCAGCAGCGACGGGTTATGGATCAGCGCGCGGGCGAGTTCGACGCGCCGGCGCTGGCCGCCGGAGAGCAGCCGCACCCGCTCGCGCCGGCGCGCGGCAAGGCCGACGCGCGCCAGCTCCTCGCCGATGCGCGCTATCGCCTCGCCGCGCGGCATGCCGTGGAGCGCCGCGTGATAGAATAAATTCTGCTCGATGGTGAGATCGAGATCGAGGGTCGCTTGCTGAAACACGACGCCCATGCGCCGAAGCGCGGCTTGCGCGTTTTTCTGGAGATCATGGCCGAAGACGCGGATCGCACCATTGCGGCTATGATAAAGCCGTGTGATCAGCGCGAACAAGGTCGTTTTGCCGGCGCCGTTGAGGCCGAGGAGGACGGTGAAATCGCCTTGGCCGACACTCAGCGAAACATCGCTGAGCGCCTGGCGGGCACCGAAGGCATGGCTCAGCCGTTCGACGACCAGCGGCGGTGCCTCGGGCGGCGGTTCCGCGTCGCGCATGGCCGCGACGCTCTCACGGGCCATAAACCACGCCCCAGGGCAGGTGGCCGACCGGCACCGATTTCAAAACCTTGAGATCCCCGACATCGATCACCGACATGTCGTTGCTGACCCCGTTCGCGGTATAGAGCGTCTTGCCGTCGAAGGAAAAATCCATGTGCCAGACACGCTGGCCGACGAGGAGGTATTTTTTCACGGCAAAGCTCGCGGCATCGATGACGGCGACGCGATTGGCGGGGCCAAGGGCGACGAAGCCCCATTTCCCGTCCGGCGACAGATTGATCCCGACCGCTTGAATGGTTTCCGCGGGGACGCCAGGGATCGCGAAGGTGATGGTGTGGATCACTTTATGGCTGGCCACGTCGATGATCGAAACATTGCCGCCGACTTCGGAGGAAACCCAGACCTGGCCGCCATCCTTGGTGAATGCCGCGAAGCGCGGCCGCGAGCCGACGAGAACGCTCGCGATCATTTTATGAGAGGCGGCGTCGATGAAATGCGCCATGCTGGTGGTCTCGGAGGTGTTGACGATGGTCTTGCCGTCCGGGCTCACCACCATGCCTTCGGGCTCGACGCCGGTTGCGATCTCATCGCTGATGCGCCCCGAGGCGATATCGACGATCGAGACCTGATTGTCATCCTCGTTGGAAACATAAAGGGTCTTGCCATCCGGGCTGAGCGCGAAGGTTTCCGGATCGGGCCCGCTTTGCAGGGTGCGCGTCACCGAGAGGGTGGCGATGTCCAGCTCTTCGATGTGATCGGCGTCCGAGGTGCAGACATAGAGGCTTTTGCGATCCTTGGCGAGCAGCAAGCCGCGCGGGCGCGCGCCGACCGGGACCGTTTTCACGATCGCGAGGGTTGCCGCATCCACCACCGTGACGGTGTTATCCTTCTCGTTGGACACATAGAGATGATCCGCCCGCGCCGCGCCGGCGGCGAAAACCAGGCAGCAGAGCGCGGCGAGGCCGCGTTTCAATTGAGATGGCATGTGCTCTCCGGCTGATCGACACCGAGCGTGTCGGTTTCGAAAAATTCATGTAAAAATCCGGGCTGGGGCGAAATCGATACCAGCGAGTGGGAATCGGCGAGGAGGACCGGCTGGCGCAATTGCCCGTCCCAGGCGCGGAAGCTGAGGCGCTCGCCCTTGAACGCGGCGAGTTCGAATTTCGGGCTACGCAAATAGGCGCCGATCACC
>JAKCCP010000227.1 GCA_021841985.1 Pseudomonadota bacterium
CCCGAAAAAAGGGAGCTGGAAGCCTCGGAAAGCCGAAAATCACCGTGAATTTCAGGCGCCAGTCGACCAAACGCCGTTCGCCCGACAGATGCAGCGGCAAAAATTGCGCTGTTCAGAGGTTCCCTAAGGGCTCGCCCTTAGAACCCCATACTGGTTTGGGAGTGCAAGGAGGGCCTACTCGGACCTTGCAAGGTCATTGTTGGCCCTCCTTGCACTCCCAAACAATGGAAGGTTTCCAAAGGCTAGCCTTTGGTGGGGGTCCAGGGGGCAAAGCCCCTTGGCCTTCTTTCCCTTCACCCGATGGCCCTGGGCCGGCGCGTCAGCCGAGAAACCCGCCCATCAGCAGCAATAGCCGCGCGTGTTCGGGTGCTACTGGCAGCACCGAAAGCCGCGACTGGCGGATGAGCGCGAGATCGGCGAGCCGGGGCTCGGCCTTGATCGCGGCGAGGGTCACCGGGCGCGGCAGCGCTGCCACGGCGCGGACATCGACCGCGACCCAGTCGCCGCTCTCGGCGGTCGGATCGGGGTAAGCGGCGCGCACCACCTCGACGAGGCCGACGATCTCCTTGCCGATATTGGAGTGATAGAAAAACACCCGCTCGCCCGGGCGCATCGCCTTGAGGTTGTTCTTGGCGGCGTGGTTGCGCACCCCGGTCCAGGGCTCGGTGCCGTTTTTCACCTGATCCGCGAAGCTGAAGGCGTCGGGCTCGGATTTCACCAGCCAGGCAGGCAAAATCCCGCCGCTCATGCGATCATGCCGCTCATGCGATCATCTGGCCGTCGCGGAACACCATGCGATAGGGGCGGATCACCGTGCTTTCGAACAATCCCGCCTTGGCGTAAGGGTCGCCGGCGGCGAAGGCTTCGGCCTCGGCGCGGTCGGCGGCGTCGATGATCAACAAGCTGCCGCAGGGCTCGCCGGCGGCGTTCAGCACCGGCCCGGCCTGGACCAGCCGCTCGGCGCGCGATTTGAGATAGTCGAGATGGACCGGCCGCGTCGCTTGACGCAGATCAAGGTTTCCGGGCCGATCAGCACAGACAATGGCGAACAGCATGGATATCTCCCGAGAGCGTGATTTGGCGATGAGAATAGAGGCAACGCCGCCCGGCTTCAAACCCGGTGGCGGAGCGGCTATGCTGGGCGTCGTGGATGTTTTCTCACCGACCGCCCCGCCGCGCGGGGCTCGCGGGTTGCACCGCTTTGCCAATCCCGGGCGCTTTTTGCGCCTCGCCGGGCGGGTTTTGCCGTGGGCAAGCGGGATCGGCCTGCTGCTCGCCGCGATCGGGCTCGCCTGGGGCCTGTTCGTCGCGCCGGCGGATTGGCAGCAGGGCGATGCGGTGAGGATCATGTATGTCCATGTGCCGGCCGCCTGGCTCGCCTCCGCCGGCTACATGGCGCTCGCGTCCGCCTCCGCTGTCGCGCTGGTCTGGCGCCATCCGCTCGCCGATCTCGCCGCTGTCGAGATCGCGCCGGTGGGCGCCGGATTCACCGCCATTTGTCTCATCACCGGCAGTCTCTGGGGCAAGCCGATGTGGGGGGCGTTCTGGGTATGGGATGCGCGGCTGACCTCGGTTCTGGTGCTGTTTTTCCTCTATCTCGGCCATATCGCGCTGACCCGCGCCTTCGATTCCCCCGAGCGCGGCTATCGCGCCGGGGCGATTCTGGCGCTGGTCGGCGTCGTCAATCTGCCGATCATCAAATTCAGCGTCGATTGGTGGAACACGCTGCACCAGCCGGCGAGCATCACGCTCACCGGGGCGCCGACGATGTATCTCGGCATGCTGTGGCCGTTATTGTTCACCGCGCTGGGGGCCTCGTTCATCTTCGTGGCGCTGGTACTGGCGCGGCTTTCGGCGGCGGTGATGGAGCGGCGCATCCGCGCCCTCCTCGCCGCGCGCGCGGAGGGGACATGACCCATCTCGCCTATATTCTTCCCGCTTACGCCGTAGCACTTTTGATCCCGGCGCTGTTCGCCGGCGATGCCTGGCGGCGGCTGCGGCGGGCGCGGGCGCGGCTTTTGGTGCTCGAAGGGGGGCGCCGGCGGTGAAGCGCAAGCATCGCCGGCTCGCCATCGTGCTCGCTTGCGGCCTCGGCCTCGGTTCGGCGGCGGCGCTGACCCTGTTCGCTTTCCGTGACAATCTGGTGTTCTTCGTCACCCCCTCCGATCTCGCGAGCCGCGGCCACGCCGGCGAGACGCTTCGCCTCGGCGGCCTGGTCGCCGCCGGCAGCGTCCAGCACGCGACCATCGACGGCCAGCCGGCGGTGCGGTTTCGCGTGACCGACGGGCGGAGTTCGGTGAGCGTCTCCTATATCGGCGTGCTGCCCGATCTGTTTCGCGAGGGCCAGGGGGTGGTGACGCTCGGAACCCTGGCGCCGGATGGCGGTTTCGTCGCCTCCGAGGTGCTCGCCAAGCACGATGAGACCTACATGCCGAAAGACGTGGTCGAGGCGCTGAAGAAAAGCGGCCATTGGCAGCCGGCCGCCGGCCCGCCGCCGCCGGCCGCGACCTGGAACACCTTGCCCGCGACCAGGAACGGCGGATGAAAGGGCGCGGATGATCCCCGAACTCGGCCATTTCGCCCTCGCCCTCGCCGTCGTCATCGCCGCGGCGCAGGCGGTCTTGCCGCTCATCGGCGCGGCCAGACGGGATGCGGCGCTGATGGCCAGCGCGCCTTCGCTCGCCTTCGGCCAGTTCCTGGCGCTGGCGCTGGCCTTCGGCGCCCTGCTGTGGTCGAGCGTGGTCTCCGATTTCTCGGTCTACAACATCGCCGAGAACAGCCAGAGCCTGAAGCCGCTGCTCTATAAAATCACCGGGGTCTGGGGCGACCATGAGGGCTCGATCCTGCTCTGGTGCCTCATTCTGGCACTCTGCGGCGCGGCGGTCGGGGCGTTCGGGCGCGCTTTGCCGGCCGCGGTGCGGGCGCGGGTGATCGGCGTGCTCGGCGCGACCTCGGCCGGATTCGTGCTGTTTTCGCTCACCGTCAGCAACCCCTTCGTGCGGCTCTGGCCGCCGCCCTGGGAGGGGCAGGGGATGAACCCGCTGCTCGAGGATCCCGGCCTCGCCTTTCACCCGCCGATTCTCTATGCCGGCTATGTCGGGTTTTCGATCCCCTTCGCCTTCGCCCTCGCCGCCCTGATCGAGGGCCGGGTGGATGCCGCCTGGGGGCGCTGGGTGCGGCCCTGGGCGCTGGCCGCCTGGGCGTTTCTGACCGGCGGGATCGCGCTCGGCTCGTGGTGGTCCTATTACGTGCTCGGCTGGGGCGGGTATTGGTTCTGGGATCCGGTGGAGAATGCCTCGCTGCTGCCCTGGCTCGCCGGCACCGCTCTGGTTCACTCCGCGATCGTGGTCGAAAAGCGCGACGCCCTGAAAATCTGGACCGTGCTGCTCGCCATCGGTACTTTTTCGCTCAGCCTCTGCGGCACGTTCCTGGTGCGCTCGGGAATTCTGAACTCGGTGCATGCCTTCGCCAATGATCCGGCGCGCGGGGTGTTCATTCTGGTGCTGCTGGCCCTCGTCATCGGCACCGCGCTGGCGCTGTTCGCGTGGCGGGCGCCGCGCCTCCTGCCGACCGGGATTTTCGCGCCGCTTTCGCGGGAAGGCGCGCTGGTTCTGAACAACATCCTGCTCTGCTCGATCGCCGCGGTGGTGTTCACCGGCACCACCTATCCCTTGTTCGCGCAATTGCTCGCCGGCGCGCAGATCAGCGTCGGCGCGCCGTTTTTCAACGCCGCCGTGCTGCCGCTCGCGATCCCGCTTTTCGTCGTGATGGTGATCGGGCCGATGCTGTCCTGGAAGCGCGCGGCGCTGGCGCCGGCGCTGATCCGGCTCTGGTGGGTGGCGCTCGCGGCCTTGGCGGTCGGGGTGTTCGCGACCTTTCACACGGCGATTTTCCCGGCCCTCGGCTTTGCCGCCAGCGTCTGGCTGATCCTCGGCGCCTTCGTCGACATCATCGCGCGGGTACGCCTGTTCCGCCTGCCTCTGGCCACGAGTCTCGCCCGGCTCGGCGGCATTCCGCTCGCCGCCTGGGGCGGCGCGATCGCCCATGCCGGGATGGGGATCACCGTCGCCGGCATCGCCGGCATGGCGATCGCCGAGCATCGCATCGTCGCCATCGCCGCGGGCGAGACGGTCGATCTCGGCGGCTATCGCTGGACGCTCGAGGATCTGCGCGACGCCCCGGGGCCGAATTACAGCGCCCGCCTCGCCGATATCCGTGTCACGCGCGATGGCCGCGTGATCGCGGTGATGAGCCCCGGCCGGCGGAGCTATCCGTTGCAGCGCACCACCACCACCGAGACCGCGATCCGCACCAATCTGCTGCGTGATCTCTATGCCGTGCTCGGGGAGGAGCGCGACGGCAAGGCGGTGCTGCGCCTCCATGTCAATTATCTCGCCCCCTGGATCTGGTTGGGCGCCCTGGTGATGGCGGCGGGCGGCGGGCTGTCGCTCGCCGATCGCCGCTTGCGGATCGGGGCGCCGCTCCGTCGCGCGGCCGCCCCGGTGGTCGCGGCATGAGTGCCGCGCCGCCGGCAAGGGGGCTCTCCCGCCGGGCTCTGCTCGGCATCCCGCTGGCGGCGGCGGCGGCCGCGGGGGCCGGGTTCTATGCCCTGCTCCGGCGCATGGAAGCCGGCCATTACGATCCTCACGCGGTCGATAACCCGCTGGTCGGGCAAGCCATTCCGGATTTCGCGCCGCTGCCCGCGCAAGACCCGGCGAGCATCGGCTTCGGCAGCGCCGATCTCCGTGCCGCTCTTCACGCCACCGGGCGGCCGATTTTGGTCAATTTCTTCGCCTCCTGGTGCGTCCCCTGCCGGATCGAGCATCCGCAATTGATGGCGATGACCGGCGCCGGGATCGCGATCTGGGGCATCGCCTATAAGGACCAGGCCGCGGATGCGGCGAAGCTCTTGGGCGAGGAAGGAAATCCCTATGCGCGTCTCGCGCGGGACGAAAATGGCCGGGTGTCGATCGATTGGGGGCTTTATGGCGTGCCCGAGACCTTCCTGATCGATCGCGCCGGGATCATCCGCGGCCATTGGGCCGGACCGCTCGCGCCGGAGACGGTGCGCGACGAGGTTTCCCCCCTGCTGCGGAAATATGCATGATCCGCGCGCTGGTTCTGCTGATTTTTCTTGCCGTGCCGCTGGCCGCCGCCTTCGCCATCAGCGACCCGGCCGAAATGCTTCCTGATCCGCAAGCGGAGGCGCGGGCGGAGGCGATCGGGCGGCAATTGCGCTGTCTCGTCTGTC
>JAKCCP010000023.1 GCA_021841985.1 Pseudomonadota bacterium
TATCCTTCTGGCCTATCGCGCCGATCCATCGGCCCATGCGGTGGGCGAGATGGTCGACGTGACCCATCAGAGCGTGCTTCGGTGCTTGCGCCGGGCGGTGCGGTTTGGCGTGATGGCCGCGCTCGACGACAGCCCACGGCCGGGAAAGGCGCCCGAGATCACCGCTGACGCCCGTGCCTGGCTGCTATCGCTGGCCTGTCAGAAAGCCAAAGACTTGGGATATCCACAGGAACTCTGGACGACCCGGCTATTGGCGAGTCATGTGCGTGAGCACGCGAGGTCGCGGTTCTGCGCGCCGCGGCTGCCACGGCAAGTGATGTCGCATCATCTCCTATGACGAGAAGCCGGGCATCCAGGCGATTGGCAACACCGCCCCCGATTTGCCGCCGAAGCCCGCGGTTCATGCGGCCTTCGCACGCGACCATGAATACAAACGTTATGGCACATTGAGCCTGCTGGCCGGGATCGATCTGTTGACAGGCAAAGTGCACGCCTGCGTCGAGGCGCGTCACCGATCGCGGGAATTCATCGGTTTCCTCAAGAAGATCGAGGCCGCTTATCCGACCGGCACCGCGATTAAGCTGACCCTCGACAACCACTCGGCCCACACCTCGAAAGAAACTAAAGCGTGGCTCGCCACCCGGCCCGAAGGCCGCTTCGCCTTCATGTTCACACCTGGACCTACATGATCGGTGAGACCGCGTGATAGGAGCCGTTTCATGGAAACGCTGTACTAGTTACCCATGCGCCAGGGCGAGCGATCCGTCCAGGTCTGAAGAGCCGCCGCCGCCCAGGCCGTGGTCTTGTCAATATGGCAGGCATTGCAGGCGTTCGGGATACCCAGCGCATCGGTCTCGGCCGGCGTGATGAAGCGGAATGTATGGCTGCTCACATTGATGTCGGCGATGGTCTTTTCGATCTTTGGCATGTGGCAAGCGATGCAAGCACTGCCTGGACTGCCCGGCTTGTGATGAGTATGCGCTTCGATCGTTGTGGTATGAGGGCCGTTCTGCGTGTTTGGACCGTGACAGTCCTGACAAAGGGAACCGGCTGGCTTACGGAGCATTGCGTCGTTTTTCGACCCGTGCGGATCGTGGCAGCTAAAGCAGGTTACGCCGCGCGTATACATTAGGCTCTGCACGAAGTCGTTGCCTTGCATCCGGTTCTTGTGCGCCGTGCCGTCGGCGAAGTGATAGAAATCGGTGTCGCCCAGGCGATGAACCTCCAGCTTCCAAAAATCGGCGAGGTTCAGCCCCATATGGAAGCCCACTGGCCAGTCGTAATATTTCCCCTCGACCGGGTTGCGCAGCGGACGGCCTTGCGAATGGCACTGGATACAGCTGTCATTGGCGTGGACATAGTCAAGGCGTGCCGGATTGATGATGTTCGCGCGCGTCGGGGCGGTTACGTGCGCGCTTCCCGGGCCATGACAGCGCTCGCAGCCGACATTCCACTCGGTCACGGTTTTAGTTTTGATATCATAATTAACTGAATGACAGCCATCGCAGAGCGGCCCGGTCGGGCGCTGCATATTGTCGGGCGGATAAAGAGATGCCCACCAGTCTTCGCCAATTTCGACGATGCTTTTGCGCCAAATCCGATGATATATGTCCCACATCGCCGGCAGCACGAAATAATCATCGCCGATTTTCTTGAAATACCGCTGTTTCCATTTGCTGCCATAGACCAGGGCGATGTCGTCCTTGGAGAATTGCACCAGCGGGTCCGGCTTGGACAGGTCAGGAATGATCGCGTCGGGATGCGTGCGCGGGTCGCGCACGACATTGGCCATCCTGGTCTGCTGCCAACGGTCGTAGATGGCGAAATGGCAGGTCTTGCAGGCCGGCGAACCGACATAGTGGGCGCCGATGACAGCGTTATCCGGCATCGTGCCGCCGGTCATGCGCGCGGCGGGCGGTTCAGCCTGCGTCAACAGGCCGGTCGGTCCGGTGATGGGCGGCATCATCGCTGCGACCCGCGGCAGGTGCCGGAGATACGCGACGACCTGCCAGAGCTGCTGATCCGGCATATTCCAAGCGGGCATGCCGGTGTTCCGGATGCCGTTGCGGATATAGTAGAAGAGTTCGCCATCCGTGAGGGACGTGATGTTGATCGCCCGAAGGGCGGGAGGACGCGGGTACTCGCCGGAACCGATCTCGGTTCGACCACTTCCGTCATAGCCGTGGCAGATCTCGCATTTCTGCTTGAAGATCTCTTGGCCGGCAGTGATATCCGCAGGATCGGCTCCAAGGGGATTGGCCTGCGCTTTGGCCTGCTGCGGAACGCTGGCGCGCAGTAGCCATGTTGCGATCGCCACTTCGACCGCCGGCGGTTCTCTCCGTGCGCTGGACAGGCCGGGCAGCATGTTGCGCCATAATGCCCCGGCCGCGGCCATGGCCACCACGATGGCAACTAAAAGCGCCACCGCAATGCGCTGGCGATGCGACATCGGTATGACCGCCCCTACCTCCTGACCATGTTGAGAGAGGTGAATGCGGCGTGCAAGCCCCTTTGCCAGCTGCATCGCCGCGCCATGCGCCAGATATGCGCAAGGAACAGAAGGGGCTTTTCGCGTTGTCCGTGGTTGCGCGCCTCCCAGGGCACCATGGCCATCGAGGGATGGAGCCCTGTTGCCGAATATCTATGGCGAAGCGGCGCCATGGCGTACTGCGACATCATGCCGCCGCATGGGTCACGGGATAACACTGGCTGATCCTCCCGGCTTCGCCTCAGAGCGCGGCGCACATGGCGCCAGTCGGATGGCGAAGTCGATGGCTTCGAGCAGGCTGGTCTCGCTCGCGATGCCTTTTCCGGCGATGTCGAAGGCGGTGCCATGATCGACCGACGTGCGCACGATCGGCAGGCCCAGCGTGATGTTCACCCCGCTCAGCGCCTGCCACCGCCCGCTGGCGGGATCGACCGAGAAGCCGAGCAGCTTGATCGGAATATGCCCCTGGTCGTGATACATCGCGACCACCGCGTCATACTGCCCGGCGCGCAGCTTGACGAACACGGTATCACCCGGCACCGGGCCGATGACATCGAAACCCTCAGCGCACAACGCGGCGATGGTCGGCGCCGAAATCTCGATATCCTCACGCCCGAAAAGCCCGCCCTCGCCGGCATGCGGGTTAAGCGCGGCGACCGCAATGCGCGGCTTGGCGATGCCGAGGACACGGAGCGCCGCGGCGGTCAGCTCGACGACCCGGCGCAGCCGCTCGGGCGTCAGCCGCCCTGGCACATCGGCAAGCGCGGCATGGGTGGAGACATGGCTCACCCGCATGCCGCCATGCGCCAGCATCATCACTGAATCCCGCGCCCCGGTGAGCGCGGCGAGCAGCTCGGTATGACCGGCAAAATGATGGCCGGCGAGGTTGAGCGCTTCCTTGTTCAGCGGCGCCGTGCAGATGGCATCGATGCGGCCGGCCAAGGCAAGGCGCACGGCGAGGGCGACGGCATTATAGGCGAGGTCTCCGGCCACCGCCGACACCACCCCCGGTGCGATCGCCGTCGCCGCCGGACCGGCCTCGATGAAGGCGAGTTCGGGCCAAACCGCCGCTTCGGCAGAGACATAATCCGCGCGATCCGGCAGGCCGAGCCGCGTCGCGGTCGCGCGGTAGGTCTGGCCGCAGCCGATCACGCTCAGCGTCAGTTCGCCCAGCGCCAGTCGCTGCCGCAGCCGTTCGGCCGCCTTGAGAATAATTTCGGGGCCGATGCCAGCGGGATCCCCCATGGTGATGGCGATGCGGGGCGCAACAGGGCAGGGCAGCGCGGTCTCCTCCGATCGGGTGCTCTTGCGGACAAGTTAGCCGTCTTGCTCAGCGTGCGTCAAAACCCCGGACACGCCCGAACAGCCAGGCGAGCGTATCGGCCGCGCCAAAAGCACCCGATTTCGAAACCAGCCGCACCCCCTCCCACGCGCCCGCGCCGAGCCGGGCGCAGGGAATGCCCGGCATCATTTCGGCCTCGACGGTAAGATGGCCAACCCCGAGTGCGGCGCATACCGCGCGCAGGGTCTCCCCGCCGGCAACGATCAGGCTGCCCGGCGGGGGCAGCGCTGGCAGCGTGCGGGCAAGCACGGCGGCGATGCGCCGCGCCGCGTCCGGCGCTGCCGTCTCCGCCGGGATGGCAATCCCGAGCAGGACGCCGCCCGAGGCGGCGAGCGCCTGGCGGATGCGCGCTGGCTCGTCGGGGTCGCCCCTCAGCATCAGCGCCGGGCGGCCGGTAACGTGCTCGAAAGCGCGGCGCTGCGCCAGCGCCACCGGATGGCGGGAGCCGATCACGCCAAGTGCCGGCCCCGGCAATGCCTCCCGGCGCGGCACCGCCACGCCGGCGAGCGCGCGGGCGAGGCCGGCGGTGCCGCACCAGAGAACCGGCGGCGCCATCGCGCGTCCCGCGGCAACCAGTGCCCGAAGATCTTCATCGCTCTCGGCATCGCGGAGCGCGAACGGAACGCCCGCCGCCGCGAGCGCCCGGGCGGGATCCTTTGGCAGCATCTCCCAGCCGCCGCGCGCCGCGCGCAGCCATTGCTGCCCCTCCCGGGTGATGCGGCCCTGGGCGGGAAAGGCCGGGGCTAGGATCACCTGGCGGAAATAGCCGCGCCGCCATAAGGCTCCCAGCATCGCCGCCCAATGGCCACGCAGCAGGCTATCGATCTTGAGGAAAGCGATCTCGGCGCTTTCCAGCACAGGCGCTGCCGCTTGCACGGCAGCGACCGCGGCGCTCTCGCTGCCATCGCGACAGCCGAGATCGAGCGCCGCGGCGGCGCCCTGCGGCGTCTCGCCAAGAAATATCCGCACTCCGTCCACCGCGCCCGAAAAAGCGACCGCGCTGTCAAGCGCGCCGGTCAGGTCATCGGCCAGCAGCCGGAGTTTTGCCGTCATGGCGCACCAGATCAGGATCAGAAAACGGCAAATTGTCGCAAAACCGCGCGGCAAGAGCCAGAGCCAACGCATCCCACCCCGGCGCGGCTCTCTTTACGGGCGAAACCCGGCTTGCAGTCTCGATCACCCGCGCCTAAGAGGCACGCGGCCCGTCCCGTTCGTCTAGAGGCCCAGGACACCAGCCTTTCACGTTGGTAACACGGGTTCGAATCCCGTACGGGACGCCAAGCAATTTCAATGAGTTAGCGCCGTTTTGCGTAAGAGGGGCAAAAGTGTGGGCACGCAGGTGCCGCACGCTCTGAACGCCAACGATCGAATGGATGACGGGAACGCAAACCTTGGTGCGGGCGCCG
>JAKCCP010000379.1 GCA_021841985.1 Pseudomonadota bacterium
CCAGGGCTGCGCCGGGGCAGCCGAACTTCGCCCCCATGACCGGGGCGGGCCGCGCGCGGAATCGGCGCAAATCGTCGTCCTCGTCGATCCCGCCTCACTCGCCGAGGCCGCTTCCCTGCTGGCGACGGCCTGGCGCGCGCTGGATCATGGCGGGCGGATCCTGGTGCAGGATCCGGGGGGACGCCGCCACCAGATCGAGGGTCTTCTCCGGGCCCAGGGGTTCATCGCCATTTCCTCGCGTGAGACGCCGCGTGGCACGGTCATGCTCGGCCGGCGACCTTTCGCGCTTGCGCATGGCTGAGCACATGCCATGCTCGCGCGCCATCCCACGCCGCGTCCGCCCATGTGGATCCCGCCATGGGCAACGGCGGCGCTGCTGCTGCTCTGCGCCTGGGGGGCGGTCTGGCTCGGCACCCGCATCGTGGACGCCATCCGGCCCATATTGCCGACGATGATGGTGAGCCGGAACGTCGCCCCGCTTCCCGGCAAGCCGTCCGGGACGGATGACAACGCCTCGCGCCCCGTCCAGCCGACGCGATGAGACGCCGCGATGCGCCCGCTCGATGCGCAATCGCGCTGGCATCTGCGGGTGCTGGGAAGGCAGATCGCCTTTCTGGTGCTGATCGGCTTGCCGGCCCTGCTGGTCGATCGCCATCCGCCGGTACTGTATTTCCTGCAATTGCAGCGAATGTTTGGCCTCCTCGCGCTGGTTCTGCTCGCTCTTGGCGTCGTCACGCGCCAGCCGCTCGCGCGGGCCAGCCTCTGTGTCTGGGATCATGCCGCGGCCTCCATGCTGCTCGCGATCGGCTGCTCGCTGATCTTGTCGTTCAGGCTCCATCAATAGTTCAGAGCGCGATGGGTTCGTTCTCGGGAGTTGTCTCATGGATAAAATCGGCTTGCCGTCCGGCTCCGTCGTCGCGCTGGTGACGCCGTTTCGTGACCATGCCGTCGATGCCGATGCCTTGGCCATGCTCTGCGAACGCCAGATCGCCCGCGGCACGGCGGCGCTTCTCGCCTGCGGCAGCACGGGGGAGGCGTCTTCGCTGTCGATGCCGGAATATTTCGATGTGGTTCGCTGGGTGGTGGAAGCGAGCAGCGGGCGAATTCCGGTGATCGCCGGCTGCGGCGCGAGCGCGACCGAGGGCGCGGTCGAATGCGCGCGTCTCGCCGCGTCCGCCGGCGCCGATACCCTGCTTTGTGCGCCGCCCGCCTATGTGAAGCCGACGCAGGAGGGGATTTTCGCCCATGTCCGCGCGGTCGCGCACGCGACCAATCTCCCGATCATGCTCTATGACGTGCCTGGCCGCACCGGTGTTGCGATCGCTGACGAGACGATCGCGCGTCTCTTCGAAAGATCGTTGATCGTGGCGGTCAAGGATGCCACCGCCGATCTCGCCCGGCCGCCGCGTCTTCGCGCGCTCTGCGGCGAGGGGCTCCTGCAGATGAGTGGCGATGACGCGACGGCGGCGGCGTATCGCGCGATGGGCGGCGCCGGCTGTGTCTCGGTCACCGCCAATGTCACGCCGGCCTTGTGTGCCGCGCTGCATCGCGCCTGGGACAGCGGCCATCTCACCCGTTTCGCGGCATTGCGTGATCTGCTGGCGGAATTGCACCGGGCGCTATTCCTGGAGAGCAATCCGATTCCGCTCAAGGCGGCGCTCGCCATGCTGCGGCTATGCGGGCCGGATCTGCGTCTGCCGTTGACCTCCTCGGCGCGGCTGACGCGCGAGCGCCTGGCGGCGGCCCTGGCGCGGATCGTGGGCCACGAGGAGCACGAGGCAAGGGATTTCCTCGCCTTGGCGCCGCCGAGCCGGGGCGGCCGGTTGTTGCGTCTCGGCGCCATGTGACGCGCCCACCCCCGTCAAGCTGCTCCCGTCACGCCGGCACCATCCGTCCGGCGCCGACATAGGCTTCGACCACCAGGATCGCGACCGCGCCAATCCCGGCGAGGATTCGTCGAGCAGCAAAAGCCGCGGCCGCCGCATCAGCGATTTTCCCCGCCGCCATTTGAGGCAGATCATGGCGGTGGCGCATCAAAGCCGCATCATGGCGTGGTCGTCACCCCCGGATCGGAGGCTTTTTCCATGCCGTTCAAGGACATTCTGGTGCATTTCGACGGCGGCTTGCGGGACCAGGTGCGTCTCGATCTCGCCGCCCGCCTCGCGCTCGGCCACGGCGCCCATCTGACCGGGCTCTATGTCGCCGATACCTCGCTGCCGAGCTGGCTCGAAGCCTCCGCCCTCGCCTATGCCGATGCGACAGACGCCGACGCGCTGGTCAACCGGCTCCAGCAGGGCGTAGAGGAGGGGGCGGCACAGGCGGAGGCGCAATTCAACGAGCGCCGCCGCCAGGACGGATTCAGCGGTGAATGGCGGCTCGCGCAAGGGCGGATGGCGGCAACCGTCGCTCTCCATGCCCGCTATGCCGATGTCACCATCATCGGCCAGGACGACCCGCAAGTGCCGCGCCCGCCCGAAAGCACGGATTTCATCGCCCGCATCCTGTTCACCTCCGGGCGGCCGGTCCTGATCGTGCCCGCTTTCGGCAATTTCACGACATTGGGCGAGAGGATCCTGGTCGGCTGGAATGGCGGGCGGGAAGCGGCGCGTGCCGTCAATGACGCGATGCCCTTGCTCGAAAAAGCCCAGACCGCGACGGTGCTGGCGATCAATCCGAACGCCGGCGTGAACGAGAAAGAGCGCGTGCCGGCGGCCGATATCGCGCTCCATCTCGCGCGCCACGGGGTCCACGCGGTCGCCAATCACACCGTCGCCAAGGAAATCGGCGAGGCGGATGTGCTGCTCAACGAAGCGTTCGACACCAGCGCCGATCTCCTGGTCATCGGCGCCTATGGCCATTCGCGCTTCCGCGAAATGCTGCTCGGCGGCATCACCCGGCGGTTGTTGCAGGAAATGACGGTGCCAGTCTTCATGTCACACTAGTTCATGTCGCACTGACGGTCGCACCGACCAAGGCACTCGGAAGCCGCGCGCGGATCGCCGCGGCGGCGCGTGCCGCGTCGGTCGCGTCGATGCTTTGCCACCCGGGCGGGAGGGTTGGCGCGGGCGGCGTGGTTGCGACCATTCGCCGCAACACCGCGAGCGTCGCGTCCGAGGCATCGTCGCGCCGGGCGGCGATCCGCGCTTCCAGCACCGCGCGTGGCGCATCGAGCCAGGCGCCGAGAAAGGGGACGCCGAGTTCGCGCGCCAGCACCGCCGCCTCTTCGCGGAACCCGGGGTCGAGGAAACTCGCATCCAGAACGACGACATGGCGCGAGGGCGCGGCGGTGGCGGCGGCGGCGAGAAGGGTCTCCCTGACCGCATCATTGGCCGCTTTGCCGTACGCTTCCGGCGGCAATGGGGTCTCGGGGGCCACGTGATGCAGACGCTTGCGGATTTCGTCGCTGCGCAGCACCAGCGCCCCCGGCGCCGGGCCGAGCCCGCCGGCCAGCGCCCGCGCCAGCGTCGATTTGCCGCTGCCCGGCAAGCCGCCGATCGCGAGCACGAGCCCCGGCCCCGGCGGCGCGAGATAGGCGCGCGCGGCCGCGAGATAGCCGCGCCCCGCCACAACCCCGCCGCGCGCCGCCTCGACATGCGCGCGCACCATGGCCCGAAGCGAGAGAAACAGCGGCAACTCCGCGGCCAGCCCGGCATCCCCGGTGCGCCCGACATAGCGGTTGAACACCAGATTGGCGGCATCGCGCCTCGCCCGCCGGTCGAGATCCATGAGCAGAAAGGCGATGTCATAGCCGAGATCGATGGTCGCCAATGCCTCGTCGAATTCGAGCGCATCGAACAGCGTCGGCCGGCCTTCCCAAAGACAGACATTGCCGAGATGGAGATCACCATGGGCGCGGCGGACGAACCCGGCCTCGGCGCGCGCGGCGAGGGCATCGCTGCGGGCGGCAAGCGCCATCCGCGCCGCCGTCGCCCATTCGGCAAGCTCGTCCGCCGGCAACCCCGCGGCGCGCGCCGCGGCATGATTATCGGCGATCAGGTGGCCGAGCGCGCCCGGGCTATCCCAGCCGGAAACCGGCGGCAAAGCGCCATGAAAATCGGCGATCCTGTCGGCCAGCGCCCGCGCCAGCGCCGGCGTCAGGGCATCGCTTGCGGCCAATCGGTCGAAAAAATCCCCCTCCGGCACCGGCGCCATGCGCAGCACCCATTCGACGATCTCGCCATGATCGCCGAAACCGAGCGTCCCGCTCGTCGCGCGCCGGATCGCGACGACGTCGCGATAGATTTCCGGCGCGGTGCGGCGGTTGAGCGCCAGTTCGCGGCCGAGAAAATGCCGCCGCGCGGCGAGGGTGGTGAAATCGAGATAGGGAAGACGCACCGCCTTCTTCATTTTCCAGGCGGTGTCGCGCCCGATGAAGACGGCGGAGATATGCGTCAGATGCGGCGCCGCCCCGGCGAGAGCGGCGAGAAACGCGGCCGCCGCAAGCTGTTCTTTCGGGATCACCGCCGCCATCGAAGCGGCCGCCGCTCAGGCGCAATAGCGGCGAACTTCGTCACCCCCGAGCGCCATGAGCAGTGTCGGATCGATGATCCGCACGTGATGCGCGTCCTCGATCCGAATGACGTGGCGGCGGCGGAGGTCGCCGAGGGTGCGGCTCACGGTCTCGACGGTGAGGCCGAGATAATCGGCGATATCGCCGCGCGACATCGGCAGCACGAAGCCGTTTTTGCCGCCCTCGGCGAGGCGCCCCTCGATAGCGGCGAGAAAGCTCGCGACGCGCTCGGTCGCGGTCTTGCGCCCGAGCGCGACGATCCGCTCATGGGCCGCGGCGAGGGTGCCGCACAGCACCTCCTGGATGGTTCGGGCCGCCTCGCGATCCTCGGCCATCAGCCGCTCGAGGTCGCGGCGCGAGAAGCACACCAGACGGGCCTCGGTCACCGCCTCGGCGGCATAGAAATGCCGCGACCCGCCATCGAACCCGACCCACTCGCCGGCGAACACGAAGGCGCCGATCTGGCGCCGGCCATCGGCGAGCAGCTTCGCGGTGCGCAAGGTGCCGGACAGCACTTTGTAGACATGGGTCGCGGGGCTCGCTTCGGGAAAGATTTCGCCGTCACGCGCCACGGTGACCAGCGAATGGGCGATCCGGGGAAACGGCGCCGCCGTCGTGTCCTGCGGCACGGCATGGAGCACACGGGGGTGGAACACACGGGGGGAAAGCACACGGGGGGAAAGCACACGGGGATGGAGCACAGGGGGGAGGAAGAT
>JAKCCP010000301.1 GCA_021841985.1 Pseudomonadota bacterium
GCCCCCGGGCATCCCCCCGGGCATCCCCCCGGGCATCCCCCCGGGCATCGACGAGCGCCAGCGCCGCGAGCTGGAATACCACCGCGAATTCGCCGCCCGGCATCGCGACAAGATCGAAACGCCGGTCGCGCTCGACGTCATCGCGCCGGGGCCGCGGCGGCGCTGGAACGCCTATTGGTCGTCCTATGACGCGCTCATGGCGCAGGGCGTCGCCGGCAAGAAAGTGCTGGTGCCGGGCTGCGGTTTCGGCGAGGACGCGATCCGCCTGGCGGCGCTCGGGGCGGAGGTGTTCGCGGCCGACCTCTCCCCCGATCTCATCGCCATCGCCCACGCCCGCGCCGAGCGCATGGGGATCGCCGGAATCCATTTCGAGGTCATGCCGGCGGAACAGATGACCTATGACGATGATCGGTTCGATCTCGTCTATTTCAACGACATTCTGCACCATGTCGATATCCCGCGCACCCTCGCCGAGGTGCGGCGGGTGTTGCGGCCGGGCGGCAGCGTCGTCGCCAACGAGCTTTATACCCATTCGCTGTCGCAGAAAATTCGCGACAGCCGCCTGATCGCCGGCGTCCTCTATCGCCGCATGGTGCCGTTCATCTACGGCACCAAGACCCCCTACATCACCGAGGACGAGCGCAAGATCGACGAGCGGGAACTCGCGATGATCGCGGCCATCCTGCGGGCGCCGCGCTACGAATATTTCCTCTTGATCGGCGGCCGGCTGGTGCCGCCCTACTGGCCGCGGGTCGGCAAATTCGACCACGCCGTGCTCAACGCCTTCCGCCCCCTCGGCCGGCTTCTCGCCGGGCGCGTCGTGGTGGTCGGCACGGTAAGGAAATAGCCCGCGGCGGCGACCGGCTCAGTCGCCCCTGGCCCCGCGCACGCGGCGGGGACGGCGAAGCTTGGCCAGCGTCGGACGCAGCATGGCGAGGAGATCGGTCTCGGCCCCCTCCGGCCCGCCCGCCAGGCGCCAGGCGGCGAACAGCGCGACGCCATAGGCAACCACCCCGAGCGGGACCAGAATAATGAGCGCTTCCACCTGAACCGAAGCCGGCGCGCTCGGCGGCGGGTGGGCGTAGCCGCTGCCGAGCAGCAGCGCCGCCATCACCGAAGACGCCAGCAGCGGCCGCCAGATCTGCGCCCCCAACGCCCCGAGACCGACGCCGTAGCGGCGAAACAGCGTCCATGTCATGAGCCCGACCTCGAGCAGACCGCCGAGCATGCCGCCGAACACGCCGCCGACGAGACCGAATTTGATCGTCATCACGATGAACACCGGCGCGCCGATGACATAGGAGACGGTGATGATGCGAAACAGCGGCCGGAGCACGGCGTGCGCGCTGAGCAGCGTCCCGGCGATCGCGCCGAACGCCCCGAAAATGCCGCCCACCGCCATGATCTGCAACAGCGGCACCGCCGACATCCAGCGCGCGCCGAGCGCGAGATAAACCACCGGCTCGGCGACCAGCGCGATGCCGATCGAGGCCGGCAGAACCACGAGCGTGGTGGTGCCGATCACCCTGAGATAGGTCTCGGCGATGTTCTCCCCGGTATGGCGCGCGGCGGCGAAGGCCGACCAGCAGGCGCGGCAGAGCGGCTGCACCAGCTCCGTCCCGGGCAGGCTCGCGATCTCGCCGGCGACCGAAAAAATGCCGACCTGCGCTGAGCCCAGCAGGCGGCCGATGACGAAGCTCCCGGTGCGGTCACGCACCAGAACGATCAGGCTGATGAACCACGTCCACACCGAAAACCCGATGATGTGCCGCCAGGCGCCGACCGAGAGCCGGGCGCGATAAGGGTGCATGACGTAGCTCATCACGACCCGCATGATGCGCAGCGTCAGAATACCGACCACCAGCGCCCAGTAGCTGCGCCAGAGGAAGGCCAGCGCGATGGTCGCCGTGGTGCCGGCGAGGCGCGGCAGCAGGCGGAGCTGAAATTCCTTCTCGAACGCCATCTCGCGACGGAAATCGATGATGCCGACATTGTCGAACGCCTCGATCACGGTCGCGATGGCAAGCGCGTAGAGCACATGGGCGAGCCTTGGTTCGTTAAAGAACGCGGCGATCGGCACCGCGGTCGCGGCAACAATCAGCGCCGTTGCGAAATTGCGGATGAGGTTGAGGGTGAAGGCGGTATCGTAGAGATCACGCCCGGGGTTTTTCTCGCGGATCAGGACGTCGTCGACGCCGAGGATGGAGAGCGCGTCGATCGCCTGGGCGAAGCTGGTGCCGAGCGCCACCAGCCCGAAATCGGCCGGCAGGAGGAGGCGCACCAGGATCAGCGTGCTGAGAAGGCCGATGCCGCGGGTGAACAGGCGCCAGATCATCACCCAGCCGGTCGCCTTCGCGGTCTTGGCGAGCAGCGCGTTCTGCCCCGCCTTGCCCGCCTTCGCCGCCGATCGTTCCACGACGGGGTGATCCACTGTTTCGCTCATTGTCCGTTGCTTCAGATACCGCTGCCCGCCCCGGCATCCTAGCGGCAAGATTATTAGCGTGAGGTTACACGGAGATGAGCACCTGCGGCACTGCCCACTCCGAGGAAACCGGGAAGAAAGTCTTTTTGCTTCTTTTTCTTCAGAAAAAGAAGCGCTTTTCCTCTCTTACTTGCAATCCACGCCGAGCGCCATGGTCAGCCATTCCCAGGCGGTCGCTTCCCTGGGGCCGGCGGTTTTGCTGACCGCGACCCGCAAGCGGCGCATCTCCTCGGCGATGGTCTCCGGGGGCAGAAGATGGCGGCGGCTCACAAGGATCGCGGCCTCGATGACCGCGGCCTGGGCGCGGTTGAAGCCCCGGAACGGGGCGTGGCTCGCCTCATGGACGGTCTCGCAGTGAAAGCGCGGCCGGGCCTCATCCTCCTCGATCGCGACCACCCGCAATTCGGCGTGAGCGAGGGCGGAGGCGAGGCGCGGCGGGCGGACGTGGTCTGCGGCCAACAGCGGAAAATCCCGCCTCCCGGTGAGGCAGCCGGCGAAAATCCGCACGTCATCGACGTAATTCGCGACCAGTTCGGGCACCGCACGGAGATTGGCGAGCGTCGTCGAGGGATGGAACGGCGCCGCAATCCAGCGTCTGCCATCATCGTCGCCGGCGATCAGGCCGAGCGGCGCGAGATGCGGCGTCCCGTCGGCGGCGAGGGTCGCTGCGATGATTTCACGAATGAGCGGCATCGTCCCTCGCCCTCAGCGTATGGCCGGCCTCGGCGAGTTGCGTCCGCGCCGAGGCCGCTTCCGCGACCGCGACCCCGAAGCGCAGCCCCTCATCCTGGACATAGCGCTTGCCGAGCCGAAAGGCGATTTCCGCCTTGGCGAGTTCGGCGCCGAGATAGAAGGCGTGCGCCGGATCGCCGGCGAGCGCGAGATCGGGATAGCAGGAGAGCGCATCCTGGCGCACGATGTGGTGGTGGCTGTTGAAGACATGGATGCCGTCCTCGGCGACCATGACGCGGTAATTCGCATCGCGCGTCGCGGCGGCGAGAGCGGCGAGATCGGCGGCGGTCTCCGTGAGCGGCACGCGATCGTGGATCTGCAACAGCGCATCGGAGTAAAGCCGCGGCAGCGCATGATCGGCGCGGGCGGCGAACAGCATCCGCCGCGCCGCGTCATGCTCGGCGAGGGTCCGCCTGGTGTGCGGGCTGACCTGCACGGTGAGCACGTTGCGAATGCCGAGTTCCGAGCAGATGCCGAGCAGAATGGCGGTAACGCCGGCGGAATCGGCGTCGGTCAGCTCGGTGAGATTGCCGGTCCCCATCAGCATCTCGGCGCGCGGCAGACGCCGCCGCGTCTCATGGTAGCGGGCGAGCGAGGCGCTGAGGCCGGAATGGATCGGATCGAGGATCGGATCGACGAGGAAGGGCAGCCCCATCGCCTCGGCTTTGGCGGCGGCGCGGACCAGGGAGGCGAGATCGCCATGCGGCGCCGGGATCAAGACCGGGGTCGCCCGGGTGCCGGCGGCGATCGCGAGCGTGTGCTCGGTGAGGCTGAGGAGGAAATCCGCCCCCGCGAGGGCGCCGCGGCGGAGTTCCTGGGGGTCGCCGGAATCGATGCTGACCGCGATCCCCTCGCCGCGAAGATCGCTGATTTTTGCTTCGAGATCGGGAAAATCCGCGCCCGGCCGGCAGCCGAGATCGATGACCTCGGCGCCTTCACCGACGAGGGCGCGGGCGCGCGCGAGCAACGCCCCACGATCCAGCGTGGCGGCATCGACGATCTCGGCGAACAGGCGGATATCGAAGCGCGAGAGATCGCGCGCCCCGGCGGCCAGGCCGAGAAACGCCGGCAGATCGACGATCTCGTCCGGCCCGCGCGCAAACGGCACCCCGAAATGCCGCGTCAGCGCCGCCGCGTCGAGCCCGGCGCGGCCAGGGAAAATCACCCGGTCGGCGTCGAGCGGCGGGCGCAACCGGCGGCGCAGGATCGCCTCGGTCATCAGCGCCGCGACCTTGACGCCGATATTGACGATCCGCACCGAAAATCTCTCGCCGAGTTCGCCCGCGACCAGGCGCCGGAGCCGCGCTTCGGCGAGATGGCCGGTGAGGAGAAGAAGTTTTTCAGCCATCACCCTGGCCGAGGCGTTGCTTGCGCAGCGCGATCGCGGCTTCGAGATCGGCCAGCGACAGCGCGACCTCGGTCGCCTCGAAGGTTGCGAGCCGCGCGGTGTTGTCGAGATCGATGCGGCGCGGATAGACCTTCACCATCCCGCCGGGGGCGCGGGTTTCGAGTTCAGGGGCGTTGTCGCAGGCGAACACGATGGTCGGCACACGGCATTTCCCGGCCTGGCAGAAGACGTTGCTCGCGAGCGTGTCGGCGATGCCGTAGACGCATTTCGCGACCGTGTTGGAGGTCGCCGGCGCCAGCACCAGGGTGTGATAAAACCCCTCATAGAAGCGCCCGACCGGGGCGGCGGAGGCGGTGGTGTCGCGGAAAATGCGTGACCCCTTCGGCAGGATCAGCCGATCGCGATACATGCGGACGACCTCGGCGGCGGCCTTGCTCACGAACAGATCGACGGCGTCGAGCCCGCGGATGAGATCGAGGCTTTCGGTGAAGAAATGCCCCGAGCCGGTGAGCGCCCATGCCCAGCGCGGCGTTTTCGTCTCGCGCGTCATGTCAGGCGAGTTGCAGTGCTGCGAGCGCGAGTCCGGGCAGGCGATCGCGGTCGAGAGACCGGCCGGGCGGCAGATCGGCCGGGCCGGCGAGATG
>JAKCCP010000247.1 GCA_021841985.1 Pseudomonadota bacterium
TGCCGGATGTGAGCGAGGTGCCCTCGCTCGGCGCGGCCATCCTCGCCGCGGTCGGCGCCGGCCGTTTCGCTGTGATCGAGGACGGGATCGCGGCGATGGTCCGCCCCGGCCGCCGCATCGCGCCGATCGCCGCCAATGTCGCGCTTTACGACGAGATCTATGCCCAGTACGCGGCGCTCTATCCGGCGCTGAAAACGGTGCGTGAGGCCGGGCTCACGCCATTCCCCCGTTGATCGCGATCGTCTGGCCGGTGATGTAGCCGGCCTGGTCGGAGGCGAGGAAGCCGACCAGATCGGCCACTTCCGCCGCTTGCCCGGCGCGCCCGGCCGGCACCAGCGCCTTGATCGCCGCCGCATCGAGGGCGCGGGCGACGGCCGGGCTTTCGATCACCCCCGGCGCCACGGCGTTGACGGTGATCCCCCGGCTCGCCACTTCCCGCGCCAGCGAACGCACCGCGCCTTCGAGCCCGGCCTTGGCGGCGGCGTAATTGCTCTGGCCGCGATTGCCGAGCCGCGCCGAAACCGAGGAGAGCGCGATGATCCGCCCCCAGCGGGTGCCGATCATCGGCAGTAAAAGCGGCTGCACGGCGGCGTAGAACCCGTTGAGCGAGACCTCGATCACCGGCTTCCAGCGGGCGAAATCCATCCCGGCGAGCGGCGCGTCGTCATGGATGCCGGCGTTATGGACGATGATCTGCACCGGTCCCGCGGCGAGCAGCGCCGTCATCGCCGCACGGCTCGCCGGCTCGTCGGTGAGATCGGCGACCAAAGCCTCGCCGCCGATCTCCGCCGCCAAGGCCCGCGCCGCCGGCGCCGCTGCATGGGCGTGGACGATGACGGCGCAGCCGGCGGCGGCGAGGCGGCGGCAGATCGCGGCGCCAATCGGGCTCGCCCCCCCGGTCACCAGCGCGCGGCGGCGCGCGCTCATGGCGCAAGCCCGGCGGGCAATACGATCACCGCGCGGCCGGAGACCAGAGGCGCGCCATTTTCGGCCGCAAGCGTAAAGCCGTAGACCAGGCCGCGCGGGTCATCGAGGAGCCGCGCCGCCGTCACCGTGATCTCGCCGGCGAGAGCGGGGGTGTGGAACACCACGTCGTCGAGGGCGGCGAGAAAGCCGGGCGCGAGCGGCGCGGCACTGGCGAGCGCGCCATGGAGGGCGGCGGCCTGCAAGCCGTATTCGACCCCGGCGAGCGCCGAAACCCGGCCGGCGCGGCGCAGCGGGTGATCCGGCGCCTCTGGCGGGACGGCGCGGCAGGCGATTCGCGTCCGGTCCCAGGAGAGAAGAGCGGCGAGCAGGCACATCGGCCCCTGATGCGGGATCAGGGCGGCGATGCCGGCGCGATCGAGCAGAGGCGAGGGCGGGGTCATGGTGTCACCGCGAGCGCGAGATGGCCGGAGAGCAACGGCACGGCAAGGCGCCGGGACTCATGGCGGGCGAGGGTTTCGAGCAAAGCCAGGCCCTGCGCCGCCGGATTGCCGTCGACGAGGGCGGCGAGCGCCGGCGCGCGCGGCCGGTCGAGGGCGGCGTCGCGCGGGTCGAACCGCGCCGCGATCCGCCCGAGAGCGCCGGCGCCGGGTGATTCCGGGGCGAGAACCAAGGCCATCGCGAAGGCGAAATCGGTGCGCCGGCAGGCGCTGAGGGGGAAAGGCAGCGGGGCATCGAACAGGCAGAACAGCACCGGCGCCGCTTCCGCCACGGTCTCGGCCAGCGCTTTGAGCAGGCCGGCGGCGAAGGTTGCGTCATGGGCGGCGAGCGAATCGGCCGGGGCGCGGCCGCCATGGGCGATGCTCCAATAGCCGGCGGCGACGTTATGGACGGAGTTATGGAACTGGGTCGGCGAGACGCCGACCGCCTCGGCCGGATCAGCCAGCGTTTTCAATAGCTCATCGACCACCGTGCCCTCGCCGTTGGAACTCGCGAAGACCGCGCGAAGCCGCGCCGGGTCGAGATCGGGATGGGTAAGGCGGGCCATCGTCACCGCCGCCTCGGCGACGCCGAGGGCGAGACGCACCGCCGGGCCGGCCCGCCGGCGTTCATTGGCGGGCAGCAGCAAAGGCGCCGGCGGCGGCGTTTCGATGTGCGCGAACGGGGTTTCACCGGCGAGCACGGCGCGGCTCGCCGCCCAGCCGGAGAGACCCGGCCCCCAGAGCCCGATCCCGAGAATGGCCGCGCGCATCATCACCGGCGGCCGAAAATCAGGCTGCAATTGGCCCCGCCGAAGCCAAAGGAATTGCTCAACACCCGCGCGATCGGGCGCTCGACATTGGCGCTCAGCACGCGGGCGCGAAAACCGGGATCGACGCGGGTGAGGTTGAGGCCGCCGGGGAGCAGGCCCGCCTCCAGCGCGAGCAGCGCGATCACCGCCTCGACGATGCCGGCGGCGCCGAGGGTATGGCCGGTGAAGCCCTTGGTCGAGCTGCACGGCACGCGGTCGCCGAACACCGAGGCGACCGCGCGATCCTCGCTCGCGTCATTGGCGATGGTGCCGGTGCCGTGGAGATTGATGTAGTCGATGTCGTCGGCGCCAAGGCCGGCGCGGCGGAGCGCGTCACGCATCGCGGCGATGGCGCCGAGCGCCTCCGGGTGCGGCGCGGACATGTGGTGGCCATCGCTCGATTCGCCGTAGCCGAGCAAGGCGAAGGGGCTGTCCTCGCCGCGTTCCAGCAACGCGAACCCGGCCGCCTCGCCGATCGAAAGCCCATCGCGTGCCGCATCCGAGGGACGGCAGGGGCCGGGCGCGATCAGGCCGAGGGCGGCGAAGCCAGCCAGCGTCATGCGGCAGAGCGTGTCGGCGCCGCCGACCACGGCGGCATCGATCACCCCGGCGGCGATCAGTTGCGCGGCATCGACGAAGGCGCGCGCCGCCGACGCGCAGGCGGTCGAGACCACGAAAGCCGGCCCGGCAAGGCCGAGCGCCGCCTGCGCGAAGCGCGCGGCGGAGAAGAAATCATGGGTATGGGCGAAATCGAAATTTTCCGGCAGGGCGCCGGTTTCCGAATCACGCGCGCGATAGGCGTCCTCGCCGCTGGCGATCCCCGAGGTGCTGGTGCCGAGGATGACGCCGATCCGCGCCGCGCCGCGCCGCGCCGCCGCTTGCGCGACCGCATCGGCAAAGCCGTCGGTCGCGAGCGCGAGGTCGAGCAGCAGGTTGTTGCGGCAGGTGAAGGCGGCGAGCGGCGCGGGCAGGCGATGCGCCTCCACCCCAGCGATGCGGCCGATGAAGCCGCCGCCGGCGATGCCGGGGGACGGATTGGCAGCCAGCCCGCCCCGGCGCGCGCGGAGGGCAGCGAGGGTTGCCGCCTTGCCCCGCCCAAGGGCGCTGATCAGGCTGGTGGCGGTGATGGCGAGCGGCGGCATCGCGGTCATGGCCGAGAGATTAGCAGACTGCGGGAAAAGAAAAGAACCGGGGATGCGCCCCCGCGCGGCTCAGCCCTCGATCCCCGCGCGGTCGGTGATCGCCATCATCGTCGCGCTGAGCGAAGCGATCAGCCGCTCCTCGCCGCCGGTGCGGGCAAAGACCTCGGTTTGGGCGAAGCTCAGCGTCCGCCCCTGGCGCACCACCCGGCCGCGCGCGGTGATCCGCTCGCCTTGGGCGGGGGCGAGCAGGCTGATCTTGAATTCGACGGTGAGAACGCCAGCCCCTTGCGGCATGAGGCTGAGCGCCGCGTAGCCCGCAGCACTATCGGCGATGGCGCTGACCGCGCCGGCGTGGACGAAACCATGTTGTTGCGAGATTTCCGGCTTTGGCGTCAGAACGATCTCGACCTCTCCCGGCGCGATGCGGCCAAGCGCGGCCCCGAGCGTCCTCATCAGCCCCTGGCGCGCGAAGCTCGCGCGGATACGCGCGTCAGTCACGGTGCCGTTGTCCGGCATGATCCCTCTTTTCCATCCGATACTCGCGCGGCAAGAGTAGGGCGCTCGGGTAGAGGGGATCAAGCTCGGCGGCTTTCCCCATCGCGATCGCGCGCCAGGGTGGATCGCCCAGGTTTTGTCGCTTATAGTCAAGCCATCATGAACCGTATCCATCACCTGTTGATCACCCTCCGCGGCCGCCCGGTCGGGCGCGACGCGCTCGGCAACCAGTATTTCGAGGAGCGCAAACCCCGCCCGGGCCAGCGCGTCCGGCGCTGGGTGATCTATGCCGCGATCGAGGATGCCTCGGCGGTGCCGGCGGAATGGCACGCCTGGCTGCATCATCTGACTGACGCCCCCTTGCCCGAAGCCGCGCGCCGCCCCTGGCAGGCGCCGCATCGGCCGAATTTGACCGGAACCGCGGCCAGCTATCGCCCGCCCGGGCATGATTACGAAGGCGGCGTGCGGGCCCGCGCGACCGGCGATTACGAGGCTTGGAGCCCGGGGAGCTAGAGCGGCGGTGGCGCAGCGCAATTTCGCCGAGACCCTGACCGGCGCCGTGGTGCTGGTCATCGCCGGAGGCTTCCTCGCTTTCGCCATTGCCCATTCGGGGGAGCGGACCGGGCGCGGCTATCCGCTCACCGCGCGCTTCCAGAGGATCGACGGTCTCGGGGTCGGCTCGGATGTGCGGGTCGCCGGCGTCAAGGTCGGCAGCGTCACCGCGACCACGATCGACCCCAAGACCTTCGAGGCGGTGGTGACGCTCACCGTCGCCGACGACATCAAGCTACCCACCGATAGCGGCGCGGTCATCACCAGCGACGGGCTGCTGGGGGGCAAATATCTCGCCCTCTCCCCAGGCGGGGATGAACATGATCTGGCGCCGGGCGGCGTCATCAAGATCACCCAGTCCTCGATCAATATCGAGGATCTGCTCGGAAAATTCGTCTTTTCCATGGCCAATATGAGCAGCGCCAACAAAACCGACGGCAAGGACGGCGGCCCCGATGGTGGCGGGGTCGGCGGCGGCGGCAAGCCGTGACCGCGCCGGTGATCTGGCCGCAAAGCGATGGCCGGCCGGTTGCGTGCCGGGAAAAATTGCGCGTGCTCGAGGAAAATTACCAGGAACTCGCCCAAGTGATGCGGGACATGTTCGAGGACGCGGTGCTGATGGGGGTGGATGACGCGGCGGCGCGGCGGATTCTGACCGATCTGGTCGCGGCGCTGAAAACCCCCGGCCGGGCATGATCGCGGGTATGATGGCGGGCGGGCGGCGGTTCGGCGCCGTCGCCGTGCTCGTCCTGCTGGTTTTGCCGGTGGCGCGCGCGCAAACCCCCGATGGGCCGCG
>JAKCCP010000317.1 GCA_021841985.1 Pseudomonadota bacterium
GGAGACGGTGTCCGGGGGGGAAGCGCGGCGGTGCCTTGCGCGCCGGTGGCGCTTCGGCTTTGCTGGCCGCGAAAGCGAGGCATGATGGCGGTGGTGCTGACGATTGCGCAACAGAAAGGCGGCGCCGGCAAGACCATGCTCGCCGCCCATCTCGGCGTCGCCTTCGCCGCCGGCCGGCGCGTCGCCCTCCTCGATATCGACCCGCAAAAGAGCCTGACCCGCTGGTTCGCCTTGCGCGCCGCGAGGCCGCCGGGAAAAGACCTCGCGCCGCTCGGCTTCTCGGACGTCTCGGGCTGGCGGCTGGGGGCCGAACTCGACCGGCTCAAGCGCGATTTCGACCTGATCATCATCGACAGCCCGCCGCAGATCGCGACCGACGCCCGCACCGCGCTCCGCGCCGCCGATCTCGTCCTGGTGCCGATCCAGCCGAGCCCGCCCGATCTCTGGGCGGCGGAGGGGACGCTGGCACTCGCCGCGAGCGAGCGCCGGGCGGCGCATCTGGTGTTCAACCGCGCCAGCGCCGCCTCACGTCTCCGCCAGACGATGGCCGCCGAGATCGCCGAGCGCGGGCTCTCGCTGCTGGCGGGCGCGCTCGGCAACCGCGCCGGCTTCGCCAATGCCTTCGCCCGTGGCCTCGGCATCGGCGAGGCCGCGCCGAACTCCCGCGCCGGCACCGAACTCGCGGCGCTGGCGGCCGAAATCGATGGTTTTCTCGCGTGACCGAAAGCCCCGGAAAATCCTATATCGGCGCGATCGACCAGGGCACCACCAGCACCCGCTTCATCATTTTCGATCGCGAGGCGCGGGTTGTCGCGCTCGATCAGCGCGAACACCGCCAGATCACCCCCGCCCCCGGGCTCGTCGAGCATGACGCCGCGGAAATCCTCGCCAATACCCGCGCGAGCATCGAAGCGGCGCTGGCCACAGCCGGGCTCGGCGCCGCCGATCTCGCCGCGATCGGCATCACCAATCAGCGCGAAACCACCCTGATCTGGGAGCGCGCGAGCGGCCGCCCCCTCGGCCCGGCTCTCGTCTGGCAGGATACCAGGGTCGCGCCGATGGTCGCGCGTCTTGCCGCCGAGGGCGGCATCGACCGTTTCCGCGCCAAGACCGGCCTGCCGCTCGCGAGCTATTTCTCGGCGCTCAAGCTCCGCTGGCTGCTCGATAACATTCCCGGCGCCCGGGCGCGCGCCGAAGCGGGCGAGGTGCTGTTCGGCACGATCGATTCCTGGCTCGCCTGGAACCTCACCGGCGGAAGCGGAGGCGGGCTTCACATCACCGATGTCACCAATGCCAGCCGCACCCAGCTCATGGCGCTGGCGAGCTGCGACTGGGACGACGATCTGCTCGCCGCCTTCGCCATTCCGCGCGCCTGTCTGCCGCGGATCGTCTCATCCGCCGGGATGCTGGGCGAGATCAAAGATCCGCCGCTCTCCGGCGTGCCACTCGCCGCCCTGCTCGGGGACCAGCAGGCGGCGCTGGTCGGCCAGGCCTGTTTTTCCCCCGGCGAGGCCAAGAACACCTACGGCACCGGCAGTTTTCTTCTGATGAACACCGGCGAGACGCCGATCTTCTCGCGCGCCGGGCTGATCACCACCCTCGCCTACCGCTTCGGCGACGCGGCGCCCCGCTATGCGCTCGAAGGCTCGATCGCCATCACCGGCGCGCTGGTGCAGTGGCTGCGCGACCAGCTCGGCCTGATCGAAAGCGCGCCCGAGATCGAGGCGCTGGCGGCGACCGTGCCCGATAATGGCGGCGTCTACATCGTGCCGGCGTTTTCCGGGCTCTATGCGCCGTATTGGAACGAGGCGGCACGAGGCCTGATCATCGGGTTGACGCGCTTTGCCGGGCGCGGCCAGATCGCGCGCGCCGCCCTCGAAGCCACCGCCTATCAGATCCGCGACGTCGTGCGGGCGATGGCGGAAGACAGCGGGATTCCCCTCCGCGCGCTGAAATGCGACGGCGGCATGGCGGCGAATGATCTGCTGCTGCAATTCCAGGCCGATATCCTCGACCTCCCGACGCTGCGGCCGAGCCTCACCGAAACCACCGCGCTCGGCGTCGCCTATGCCGCCGGGCTCGCGGCCGGGATCTGGCGCGAGCCCTCGGAGATCGCGAGCCACTGGCGTCTCGGCCGCGCCTTCACCCCGGCGATGACGGCGAGAAGGCGCGACGCCTTGTGCCATGACTGGGCGCGGGCGGTCGCGCGGGCGCGCGACTGGGTCGAACCGGATTCCCCCCCCGATCGCTGAGCGCTTGATCGGGATCAAAGCCGAGACGTTCAAAACCTGTCGATAGAGCGCCATGCCACCTTGTCTGTTTTGCCGCGCCATCGCATTGTGCGTTGCCACATGAGCGAGAAGAACCCGCAAGAAGCTGCCTGGCTCAAGGCCGAGAGCCGCGCGGCGCGGCGCTTGGTCGCGCCGTTGATCGGCCTCGGTCTGGTCGGTGTCGCGCTCGGCATCGGCCAGGCCGGCTGCATCGCCGCCATCCTCGCCCATGCCTTGACCGGGCGGCCGGCCAGCGTCGCCATGCCGCTCGCCGGGTTCGCCCTCTTTGCCGTGCTCCGCGCCGGCAACGCCTATCTCGGTGAGATCGCGGCGAGCCGGGCCGGCATCGCCGGGCGGCGCCGGCTCCGCGCCGAGGTGATGGCGCGCCTGCTCGCCGCCGGCCCGGCGCTGCTCCGCCGCCAGCATTCCGGCGAACTCGCGACCGCCGCGATCGACCGCATCGAGGGGCTGGACGGATTCTATGGCCGCTGGCTGCCGGCCGCGGGCCTGGCCGTGCTCGGCCCGGCGCTGGTGCTGCTGGTCGCCGCGGTGATCGACCTTCGGGCCGCGCTGGCGCTGCTCCTCGCCGGGCTTCTGGTCCCGCTCGGCATGGCGTTCGCCGGAATCGGCGCCGCCCGCGCCGCCCGGCGGCAGTTTCTCGCCATGGCGCGGCTGCAGGCGCGGTTTCTCGACCGCGTGCGCGGCATCGCGACCCTCGTGCTCTATGGCCGCGCCGAGGACGAAGCCACCCGGCTTGCCGCCGCCGCCGATGAATTGCGCCGGCGCACCCTGCGGGTGCTGCGGGTCGCGTTCCTCTCCTCGGCCACGCTCGATCTCGCGATGGTCGCGGCCCTGGTCGGGTTCGCGCTCCGCCTCTGGAACGCGCCGGCGCCGGTCTCGGCGCTGTTTCTGCTGCTTCTGGTGCCGGAATTCTTCGCCCCGCTCCGCGCCTTCGCCGCCGCCTATCAGGACCGGATGCAAGCGCATGCCAGCGCCGAGATGCTCGCCGCCCTGCCCCCGGCGCCGGCGCCGAGCCCGGCGGCGGCGGTCCGCCACGTGGTGGCGAGCGGGGTGAGTGTCGCTTTCACGGCGGTTTCCTTCACCTGGGATCCGGCGCGCGGTCCGGCGCTCGCCGATGTCAGCTTTCGGGTCAGCGCCGGCGAGAGTCTGGTGCTGGTCGGGCCGTCGGGGGCGGGAAAATCGACCATCCTCGAAATCCTGCTCGGCTTCATCCGTCCCGATCAGGGTCGGGTGATGCTGAACGGCGCCGACATCACCACCATCGTGCCCGCGGCGCTCGCCGATCTCACCGCCTGGATCGGCCAGAAGCCGATGATTTTCGCCGGCACGCTCGCCGAGAATATCCGCTTCGCCCGTCCCGCCGCGAGCGACGCGGCAGTGCGCGAGGCGGCCCGCCTCGCCCGGGTCGATGCCTTCGCGGCGAACCTGCCGCACGGGCTCGAAACCGAGATCGGCGAGGACGGTTTCGGCCTCTCGGGCGGCGAGGCGCAGCGCGTCGCGATCGCCCGCGCCTATCTCAAGAACGCCCCGCTGCTGCTGCTCGACGAGCCGACCGCGCATCTCGACCCGGCGACCGAGGCCGAGGTGATCGAGAGCCTGCGCCGGCTTGCGATCGGGCGGACGGTGATCCTCGCGAGCCACTCCGCCGCAGCGCGCGAATTCGGCGGCCGCCGTGTCGATCTCCGCGCGGGGCGGGTGGTCGCGCTCGCGGCGCGGGGCGCGGCATGAGGACGGCGATCCGGCCGGTGTTGCGGATCATCGCGCTCTGGCGGCGGCGCTGGCCGATGCTCGCGCTCGGCGGCATCATAGCCCTCGCTTCCGCCGCCGCCGGGGTCGCGCTGATGGCCGGCGCCGGTGGCCGGCTCGCCGGCGGCCTGATCGGCGCCGCGGCGATGGTCGGCGGGCTGCGCCTCCTTGGCGCGAGCCGCGTCGTTCTCCGCTATCTCGAACGGCTGGTCAGCCATGACGCGATGTTCCGGGCGCTCGGCGATCTCCGGGTCTGGTTCTTCCGTGGCCTCGCGCGCAGCACTGCCGGCGGTCTCGGCTTTCGCCGCGCCGGCGACGTGCTCGCCCGTCTGGTCAATGATATCGAGGCGCTGGACGGGCTCTATCTCCGTCTCCTGATCCCGCTCGCGACGATTCTGGTGCTGCTGCCGTCGCTGATCGTCGTCGCCGCGCGCCGAAACCCGCTGCTTGCGTTGGCGCTCGCGGCGCTGTTCCTGCTCGCCGCCCTCATCCTCCCCTGGCGCGCGGCGCGCGGCACCCTGGCCGCCGGCGAGCGTCTCGGCCAGGCGATGGCGGGCCTGCGCGTCGCCGTTCTCGATGCGGTGAGCGGCATCCGCGAGGTGCGCGTCTTCGGCGCCGAGGGTCGGATGCTGGCGCTGGTGCAGGCGCGGAGCGGCGCGCTGTTCGCGGCCCAGCATGACGAGGCGCGCGGCCTCGCCCGCGCCGGGGCGGCGGCCATGCTCGCCGGACAGGCGGCGGTGTTCGCGGTTTTGCTGCTGGCGGCGCTGGCGCCGGCGGGGCCGGGCGGGGTGACGGTCGCGACCCTGCTGTTCCTGACCCTCGCCGCGTTCGAGGCGATCGCTGTGCTGCCCCGCGCCGGCGCCGTCGCAGGAAGGATCGCCGCCGCCGCGGCGCGGGTCGTGGATGCCGCCGAGGAGACCATGGCGACGGCGGAGCCGCCACCGCCACGCCACCCGCCGCGCGGCCACGCGCTCCGCTTCGAGGCGGTCTCGTTCCGCTGGCGAGCCGATCGCCGCCTGGTTTTCGACGGGCTCGGCCTGGAACTCCCGGAAGGCGCCCATGCCGCGCTGCTCGGCCCTTCGGGCGCGGGGAAATCGACCCTCGCCGCACTCGCGCTCAAGGTCGCGCGGCCGGAAGGCGGG
>JAKCCP010000246.1 GCA_021841985.1 Pseudomonadota bacterium
CATAGTCAGACAGTGTGGCGCTTTTTCGCGTCCACGTGAAGCGACTTGCCGTTGCAAGGTGGGCGGGGCTATTTCTCCCCAAGCGAAATCGGAAGGGGGATACGACCATGGCGCCGCCCGTGCTTTTGGCCCCCGTGCTTTCGGCCCCCGTGCTTTTGGCGATCGATCCGCGCGGCATCGCGACGGTGACGCTGAACCGTCCCGAGCGCGGCAATGCCTATGACGAGGATCTGCTCGCCGCCCTGATCGAGGGGCTCGCGGCGCTCGCCGCGCGCCCTGATCTCCGCGCGGTGGTGATCCGCGGCGCCGGGAAGCATTTCCAGGCCGGCGCCGATATCGACTGGCTGGCCCGCGCCAGCGCCTACCCGCCCGAGCCGGCCTTCGCCGCCTCGATGGCGACGACGCGGGCGATGCAGATGCTGAACGAATTCCCCCACCCGACGCTGGCGGTCGTGCATGGCGCCTGTTTCGGCGGCGGCTGCGGACTCGTCTGCTGCGCCGATGTCGCCTTGGCGACGCCGGCTTCGGTGTTTGGCTTGACCGAGGTCAGGGTCGGCGTCGCGCCGAGCCCGATCTCGACCCATATGGTCCACGCGATCGGCCTCCGCCACACCCGCCGCTATGCCCTGACCGGGGAGCGTTTCGACGCCGAAGAGGCGCTCAGGATCGGTCTCGTCCACGAAATCGTCGCGGAAACGGCGCTGGAGGCGCGCATCGAGGCGATTCTCGAGGCCATTCTGCTCGGCGCGCCGGGGGCGATCACGGCGACCAAACGCTCTTTTCTCGGCGCCAATGGCCTCACCCTGGACGCGCGGGCGATGGCGCTCCTCGCCCATGAAAGCTGGATGCAGCGCAATTCCGCCGAGGGGCGCGAGGGCACGGCGGCGTTCCGTGAGCGCCGCAAACCGGCCTGGTATCCCGGCGCATGAGGCGCTGGATCAGCCAGGGAAGCCCGTTCGAGGCGGAATTCGCCTACGCCCGCGCCGTCGTCGATGGCGCGTGGATCCATGTGTCCGGCACCACCGGCTTCGATTACGAAACGATGACCCTGCCCGAGGATGTCATCGGCCAGTGCCGGCAGGCTTTGGCCAATATCGCCGCCGCCCTGGCGCAAGCCGGCGCCAGTTGCGACGACGTCGTGCGGGTGCGTTATTACCTTCTCGATGCCGGCGAGTTTTCCGCCCTGGCGCCGCTTTTGCGCGCGCATTTCGGCGCCGCCCGCCCGGCCGCGACCATGCTCGTCGTCGCCGGCCTCATCGATCCGCGTCTCCGCATCGAGATCGAGGTCACCGCCCATCGCCCGGAAGCCTTCGCGGCCTCTTAACATCGCCCCGCGAGACGTGCAGAATTGCCCGGAAGGGTCCGGTCTCCGGGCCAGGACGGGAGAAACACGCTATGTCCGAAACCATCCCGGTGAAACCGGAAATCGCGGGTCGCGCGCATCTCACGGCGGAGGGGTATCGCGCCCATTACGCGCGCGCCGCCGCCGACCCCGACGGCTATTGGGCGGAGGAGGCGCGGCGGATCGCCTGGATCGAGCCGCCGAGCAAAATCAAGAACGCGCGTTTCGACGGCGATGTCGCGATCCGCTGGTTCGAGGACGGCGTGCTCAATGCCTCCGCCTGCTGCCTCGATGCCCATCTGGCAACGCGCGGCGATCAGACCGCGATCATCTGGGAGGGGGATGATCCCGCGCAATCACGCCGCGTCACCTATCGCGAATTGCACGCCGAGGTCTGCCGCCTCGCCAACGCGCTGAAAACGCTCGGGGTCGAGAAGGGTGACCGGGTGACGATTTACCTCCCGATGGTGGTCGAGGCGGCGGTGGCGATGCTCGCTTGTGCCCGCATCGGCGCCATCCACTCGGTCGTCTTCGGCGGATTTTCTCCCGACAGCCTCGCCGGGCGCCTCCAGGATTGCGCCTCGCGCGTCCTCATCACCGCCGATGAGGGGCGGCGCGGCGGGCGGCGCGTCGCGCTCAAGGCCAATGCCGACGCGGCGCTGAAAACCTGCCCCGGCGTCGATCATGTCATCGTCGTTCCGGTCACCGGCGCTTCGGTTGCGATGCAGGCCGGGCGCGATCACGAGTACCGTGCCCTGCTCGCCGCCGCGTCTCCCGATTGCCCGCCGGCGCCGATGGCGGCCGAGGATCCGCTGTTCATCCTCTATACCTCGGGCAGCACCGGGCGGCCGAAAGGGGTGCTCCACACCACCGGCGGCTATATGGTGTGGGCCGCCTACACCCATGATCTGGTGTTCGATTATCGCCCCGGCGAGATCTACTGGTGCACCGCCGATATCGGCTGGGTGACCGGGCACACCTATATCATCTACGGCCCGCTCGCCAACGGCGCGGTGACGCTGATGTTCGAGGGGGTGCCGAATTATCCCGATGCCGGACGGTTCTGGGAGGTGGTCGACAAGCACCGGGTCAACATCTTCTACACCGCGCCGACCGCGATCCGCGCCCTGATGCGCGAGGGCGAAGCCCCGGTACGCCGCGCCAGCCGCCAGAGTCTCCGCATCCTCGGCAGCGTCGGCGAGCCGATCAACCCCGAGGCCTGGCTCTGGTATTACCGCGTCGTCGGCGAGGCGCGCTGCCCGATCGTCGATACCTGGTGGCAGACCGAGACCGGCGGCATCCTGATCAGCCCGCTCCCGGGCGCGACGGCGCTCAAGCCGGGCTCGGCGACGCGGCCGCTGCCCGGGGTCATGCCGGTGCTGGTCGATGCCGAGGGGCGGGTGCTGGAGGGCGCGGCGGAGGGCAATCTCTGCCTCGCCGATAGTTGGCCGGGGCAGATGCGCACCGTCTATGGCGACCATGAGCGCTTCGTGCAGACCTATTTCAGCACCTATCCCGGCTATTATTTCACCGGCGACGGGGCGCGGCGCGACGCCGACGGGTATTACTGGATCACCGGCCGGGTGGACGATGTCATCAACGTCTCCGGCCACCGCATGGGCACCGCCGAGGTCGAAAGCGCGCTGGTCGCGCACGCCCACGTGGCCGAGGCGGCGGTGGTCGGTTTCCCGCACGACATCAAGGGGCAGGGAATCTACGCCTATGTCACGCTCAAGCTCGGGGTGGAGCCGAACGAGGCCTTGCGGCGCGAATTGATCGGCTGGGTGCGGCAGGAAATCGGTCCGATCGCGACGCCGGACGTGATCCAATGGGCGCCGGGCCTGCCGAAAACCCGCAGCGGCAAGATCATGCGCCGGATCCTGCGCAAAATCGCGGCGAACGAGGTGGATGCGCTCGGCGATACCTCGACGCTGGCCGACCCGGCGGTGGTCGATGATCTGGTACAGAATCGGCCGGGGTGAGCAGGTGGAAAGACTATTCGGCAAGGTCTCCGGGCGGCGTCTCGCGCTGCTGGGGGCGGTTTGGCTGCTCGGCGGGCAATCCCCGGCGCCGCCGCCCCCCGCCGCGCCGCCAGCGCCGGCCGCCGCCATCCATCACCTCGCGCCCGGCGAGGCGGCCGGGGTGCTCGGCGCCAAGGTGGTCGGCACCAAGGGGGAAGAACTCGGCCGGATCATCGATGTCATCGTCGATCAGGCCGGGCATCCGCGCGCCGCGGTGATCGATTTCGGCGGTTTCATGGGGATCGGCAACCGCAAGATCGCCGTCGATTGGAAAAGCCTGCATTTTTCGACCGGCCAGCCCGACAGCGCGGTGATCTGTGACCTGACGCCGGACCAGATCAAGGCGACGCCGGAATACCACGAAGCCCCGGGCACGCCGGCGGCGGTCGCGGCGCCGAACCATACGCCCCAAGCCGTTCCCGCCGCCAAACCGCCGCCCTCGTGACCCCACGGGAGATGGCATCGGCGCGCCAGTTTCCCGCCCATGGCGCCGCGGCGCGCGGGCGTGCCCTCGATCTGATCAACTTTCTGCAAGCCGCGGTGCAATCGGGCTTCGGGCCGTTCATTTCGGTCTATCTCACCGCCGCGCATTGGACACAGAAGGATATCGGCTTCGCGCTCTCGGTCGGCACCATCGCGCTGATGGTGAGCCAGGTACCGGCCGGGGCGATGATCGATGCCATGCGCAGCCGCCGCTTCGCGCTGGCGCTGGCGACCGTCGGGCTGCTGCTCGGGGCGCTGATGATGGCGCTGGCGCCGACGCTGCCGGTGGTTCTGGTCTCGCAGATTCTGCACAGCTTCGCGACCAGCATGAGCGTGCCGGCGATCGCCGCCTTGAGCCTCGCCGTCGTCGGGCGGCGCGAGATCGGCGAGCGCATGGGCCGCAACGCGCGTTGGGGCTCGATCGGCAATGCCCTGGCGGCGGCGGCGATGGGCTGGATCGGCTATTCCCTCTCCTATCGCGCGGTGTTCGTGCTCGCGGCCATGCTCGCGCTGCCGGCGGTCGCGGCGCTCGGTCTATTGCCGCCCGCGACGCCGCGCCACGAGCATCACGCCCACCGCGCCCGGCGTTTGCCGCTCGGCGCGCTGTTCCGCCATCGTGGCCTGGTCGTCTATGCCGCGTGTGCCCTCTTTTTCCAGCTCGCCAATGCCGCCATGCTGCCGCTCGTCGCCGCCGAGATGACCGAGCGCGACGGCACAAGGGCGTCCCTGATCATCGCGATCGCCATCGTCGTGCCGCAGATCGTCGTCGCGCTGTTTTCACCGCTGATCGGGCGGCTCGCCGGGGTCACCGGGCGGCGGATCCTGCTCGTCGCCGGATTTGTCGCGCTCCCGCTTCGTGCGCTGGCTTTCGCCGCGACCTCGGTGCCGGAGCTGGTTCTGCCGCTTCAGGTGCTCGATGGCGTGGCCGGCGCGGTCTTCGGCGTGCTGACGCCGATCATCGCCGCCGATATCAGCGGCGATTCCGGGCGGTTCAACCTCGCGATGGGGATCATCGGCCTCGCCGGCGGGGTCGGGGCCGCGATCAGCACCGCGATGGCCGGGGAGATGGCCGACCAATGGGGCACGGCTTACGCGTTTTTCGGCCTCGCCGCCGCCGGCGCCGGCGCTGCCCTGATCGCGGCACTCGCCATGCCCGAGACCTCGTCCCCGGGGGCGCCCCCGGGGTCGCCCCCGGGGTCGCCACGGAAAAACGCCGGCGGCGCCAAAATCCGCCACGCCTGAGCGGCGGCGATGGCCCCCTTGGGCTTTCCCCTTCGGGCTTTCCCTCTGGGCTTTCCCTCTGGGCTTTCCAGCCGG
>JAKCCP010000047.1 GCA_021841985.1 Pseudomonadota bacterium
GGCATCTCCCGCGCCGCGCGCCCGGTGCCGCTCGCACCAGGCATGATCCTCTCCAACGAGCCCGGCTTCTACGCGCCCGACGAATACGGCATCCGCCTGGAAAACCTGCTCCTCGTGCAGCCCGCCGCGGACCTCGGCGGCGGAAAACCGTTTCTCCGCTTCGAAACCCTGACGCTTGCGCCGTTCGACCGCACGCTCATCGACGCCTCCGCCCTGACTGCCGAGGAACGCGCCTGGCTCAATGCCTACCACCGGCGCGTCGTGGCCGAACTCGCGCCCGATTTGCCGCCCGACGCGCGAACCTGGCTCGAAGCCGCTTGTGCGGAGGTTTAGTTAAAAAAAGGCGAGGGCGCTGCCCTCGACTCGCTGGGGCCATTGGCCCCAGACCCCATTTCTCAAGCGCATAAATGCCGCAGAAGAATTATTATGGAAAGAACGGCTTATCCCAAGCCGTGGTCTTTCTGTCTGCCATAATGCCGGAACAATGAGAATGTTGCGGAATTGCTGTCATCATAACTATCATGGTGCTTGATCTGAAAGTCCCGCCCGCCGCTGCGCTCTACATTCTCGTCGCGATGCTATGGCTCATCCCGGATCGGCGCGTCGAACGCGCTATCACGGATCAATAGCTATATGTATACGGAGTGTCGCCCATGGCCCTAGCCCTGTTCCGCCAGCTCGCCGCTTACAACAAATGGGCCAACGCGCGGATTTACGCCGCCGCCCTCGCCCTGCCCGAGGACGCCTATCGCCGGCCGACAGGGGTCTTTTTCGGCAGCCTGCACGGCACCCTCAACCATCTTTTGGTCACCGATCGCATCTGGCTGCACCGGCTGACCGGCACGGGCGACGCCCCCGACCGGCTTGACGCCATCCTGTTCGAGGACCGCACCGCCCTCACCCGCGCCCGCCTGGCCGAGGACGCCCGGCTGATCGCGCTGATTGACACCTACGACGCGCCAACCCTCGCGCGCCCGATCGCCTATCGCACCATGGCGGGAAAACCCCACGAGCAGCCCCTCGCCGACCTCCTGGCGCATCTCTTCAACCACCAAACCCACCACCGCGGCCAAGCCCACGCCTGCTGCTCGATTGTTTCCGGCAGCGAGCCACCGTCGCTCGACCTTCTGGCCTTTCAGCGCGGCATTCAAGCGCCTGATCTTGCGGCATTGATTTGAGTAATGCGCCGCCTCGGCAGCGTTCTTAATTCGCTGGTGCGGCAATCTATCGTTCCAGCGCAGTCTTAGGAGAACAGTTTATTTAAAAAATATTCATCTAGATCAGCATCTTTCTTATTCTGCACAACGGAGATATAGTTATCATCTGAAATAATCTTTACAAGCGAAGCTATTGTTATCCTCATAAGATCACGAAATGTATTGATATTAACTGACACGCGCTTTGCACTAACAAAGGGCTGATTCCAGGTGAGTGGCCCTTTTTTAATCTCACTATTGCCATGAATAAATTTACTTCTATCGGCGTATATTCTTTTTATTTTATAAAAAAATTCTTTTCGCTCTCCTAGATTATCTCCAAGAAGGACGGCAATGCGTTCGGCGAGTTGGTAGCTGATTTCCGTTTTCCCGGTGCTTATAAGGGCTTCTAGCACAGTCACCAAGCTAAGGTACGCAGATTCCAAACTTGATGTCGAGATAAAGCTCCAGAAACATCCCAAAGCAACAGAAATTCGCTCATGAAGAAAAATTGGAGAGTAATACATTTCCATTCGAGAGAACATAGAAATTAAATATTCTTTTTTTTATTTGATTTTTTGTATAGTTTGTATCATCATAATATACCGAAACCGCTGTAGTGGTTATGTTTTTAGAGGGTAACATGGGACCATAAGAACCGCCAATGACATTTCCATCTTTGTCGTAATTTATTACAAAATGATTGTCACAAAATTCAAGATGGCACGGTTTTAACAAAAAAAGACAGCACAAAACTTGCCTGAACGCCAGATAATCACTTGTGTGAATTTCAGAATAATTGTCCAATACTTTATCGCCAAATTTTTCTTTTGCGCGACATAAAAAGCCTTTTAAGTAGTTCTTTCCTTCAACAACTAGCATCATGTTAGGCTCGAGCCAAGTTTTTATAATTCCGCCCATAGGCGTTTTTTTAAAATTCTCCCACATGCCCTGATATTCTTCGAGATCGTCGTGATTAAGTAGCTTCCTTAAAGTTACCCCAGGAAGAAGCTCACAGCTTTGAAATCCGATGAGATTGTCCGGCAAGGCAGTCCAGAATGGAAATATGGTCGTTTCGTCTAAATTTCTTTGATGCTTAATAAGTTCCTCGATGTTATTTGTGCTCTCTGCCATATTTTATGCCCCCATCTGTTCCTACAAAGACGACAGAAATATAATAGCTCATCGAAAGCTATTCGATACCCGTAACCCCCCCCCCCGCCTTGACGCCGGACCCCCGGACAATAGCAAGGGAAAAGTCAGCGAAACCGAACGGGCGCGGTCTGGTTTGGCGTCGGCCCCGCCTCGGCGGCCTCGGCCGGTCGCGTGGCGCATGCGGTTCATCCCGCCCTAGCAGGAGAAAAAGTCCATGGCCTTCGAAGTCCCCCCCCTTCCCTACGCGAAAGACGCGCTGGCCAGCCACGGCATGTGCGCCGAGACGATGGAACTCCATCACGACAAGCACCATCAGGCCTATGTCACCGCGGTCAACGGCTTCGTCGAAAAGGATGCCACGCTCAAGGGGAAGTCGCTGGAAGACCTCATCAAGCTCTCCCACAACAAGCCCGAGATGGCGCCCTTGTTCAACAATGCCGGGCAGCACTGGAACCATATTCTTTTCTGGCAGGCGATGAGCCCAACCCATGGCGGGCGCATGCCGGGGAAGCTCGAGAAAAAGCTGATCGCGGATTTCGGTGGCGTGGCGCAGTTCAAGGAAGCCTTCAAGGCCGCGGCCGTTGGCCAGTTCGGCTCGGGTTGGGCGTGGTTGATTCTCGATGCGCATGGCAAGCTCAAGGTGACAAAGACGCCGAACGGCTCCAATCCGCTCGCCACCGGCGAGGGCCAGGCCCTGCTCGGCTGCGATGTTTGGGAGCACAGCTATTATCTCGACTTCCGCAACCGCCGTCCCGATTACGTGCAGAACTGGCTGGACAAGCTGGCCAATTACGACTTCGCCGAGGCCAAGCTCGGCTGATCATGATGCGGGTCTGGGGCCGCTGGCCCCAGCGGGTCCAGGGCGGAGCCCTGGCCTTATTTTGCTGAGATAGTACCTTGCGACCCCTTAATTTTGCGCACCGCCGGTCACCTTGGCCGGCGGTTTTGCGTCGTTCGCCGCCTGCGTCTTCATCACGCTGCTGATCGTCTCGCGCAGCACCATGACCCGCACATTGGGCGCGATCTCGACCTCGACCTCGTTCGAGCCCTCGCGGAGTTTTTGCACGGTCGCGAGAATCCCCCCCGCCGTCACCACGCGGTCGCCGCGTTTGAGCGCCGCGAGCGACCGCTTCAACTCTTTCTGGCGCTGCTGCTGCGGGCGGATGAGAAGAAAGTAGAACACCGCGAAAATCAGCACCAGGGGCGCGAATTGCGTGGCGTTGGCCATCAGCGAGTTCACGCTCTGGGCGTAGGCGGGCGAAATCAGCGAGGGGAGCATGGGGGATCTTTCCGATGGGCCGAAGCCGGGGTTGCCGAAGCTGGCGGCGGACCATACTTTGCCCCCCCTCCCCGTCAAGCTCTCCCCCGCAGGAAGAAAAATGGAACCGCGCCTTCTCGATGCTGTCTTGCGTATCGCCTCGGCCCTCGAACGCCTCGCCCCTCCCGCTCCGGCGCCGCTCGACCTCACCGGCGCCGATGCCTTCGTCTGGCATCCCGAGGCGCGGCTGCTACAGCCGGTGGCCCGGGTCTCCCGCGTGGCGATCGGGCTGCTCCAGGGCATCGCGCGGCAGAAAACCTTGCTGCTGGAAAACACGCTCCGCTTCGCCGCCGGCTTCCCCGCCAACAATGCCATGCTTTGGGGGGCGCGCGGTATGGGAAAATCTTCTCTTGTCAAAGCAGTGCATGCCGCGGCGAATGAAAAACATGAGGGCAGCCTGGTGCTGGTGGAAATCCACCGCGAGGATATCGCGACACTCCCTGATCTGCTCCGCGGCTTGCGGGGCGAACGGCGGCGGGTGTTGCTTTTCTGCGACGATCTTTCCTTCGAGCGCGAGGACGCTGACTATAAAGCATTGAAATCAGTGCTCGATGGTGGCATCGAGGGCCGGCCGGAGAATGTGCTGTTTTATGCCACCTCCAACCGCCGCCATCTGATGCCGCGCGACATGATCGAGAACGAGCGCTCGACCGCCATCAATCCCTCGGAAGCGACCGAGGAAAAAGTCTCGCTCTCTGATCGGTTCGGTCTCTGGATCGGCTTCCACAACTGTGATCAGGAAACATTTTTCGCCATGATCGAGGGCTATGCCGGCGCCCTGAGCCTGCCGATCAGCCCCGAGACGCTGCGCGCCGAGGCCATTGAGTGGTCGGTCACGCGGGGCGGCCGCTCGGGGCGCGTCGCTTGGCAGTTCATCCAAGATCTCGCCGGAAGGCTCGGCGTGCGGGGCGCTTAAAGCCGGGTCCAGGGCAGGCCCCTGGCCTTGCCAAGCCATTCCTGGCAGTGTCGCGCGCGAACGGGTGGAAACGGAGGGCCCGATGACAGAGGAAAATTTGCCGCGCCTGCGCAGCCGGCGCTGGTTCGACGATCCGCACGATCCGGGGATGACCGCGCTCTATATCGAACGCTATCTCAATTTCGGCCTGACGCGCGAGGAGCTGCAATCCGGCAAGCCGATCATCGGCATTGCCCAGACTGGCTCTGATCTTTCGCCCTGCAACCGCCATCACCTCGACCTCGCCCATCGCGTGCGTGATGGCATTCGTGACGCCGGTGGCGTGCCACTCGAATTTCCCCTTCATCCCATTCAGGAAACCGGCAAACGCCCGACCGCGGCGCTTGATCGCAATCTCGCCTATCTCGGCCTCGTCGAGGTGCTGCATGGCTACCCGCTCGATGGCGTGGTGCTCACCACCGGTTGCGACAAAACGACGCCGGCATGCCTGATGGGGGCGGCGACGGTGAATATCCCGGCGATCGTGCTCTCCGGTGGGCCGATGCTCGATGGCTGGTGGCAGGGAAGGCTCTCGGG
>JAKCCP010000282.1 GCA_021841985.1 Pseudomonadota bacterium
CCGGGAGCATGGCGAGCGGCAGCGGCCGGACGCGCGGGTCGGGGGGCGTGAAATCCTCGGCCCCGACCCAGGCGAGGGTTTCGGTCCAGATCGGCGTGCCGGCGGTTTCGCCCTCGCGCCGCTTGCCGATGGCGAGATCGAGCAGCCCCTTGTCGCAGGCGGCGCGCAGTTCCTGACTGCGCCCGACCTGCACCTCGAGCCGCACCTCGGGATAGGTGCGGGCGAAACGCGAGAGGATCGGCGCGAGATGCTGCGGCACGAAATGATCGGCAACGCCGAGGCGCAAATGCCCGGCCATCGGCGGCGCGATCAGCCGCCGCACCGCCTCGTCGTTCAAGGCGAGCAGGCGGCGGGCATAGACCAGCAATAATTCGCCATCGCGGGTGAGCGCGATGCTGCGGCTGGTGCGGACGAAAACGCGCTTGCCGACCACCTCCTCGAGCCGCTTGATCTTGAGGCTGATCGCCGATTGCGTGAGGCCGAGGGCGGTGCCGGCGGCGGTGAAGCTGCCTTCGCCGGCCACCGCGACGAAAGAGCGGAGCAGATCGAGATCGAGATCGGGATAGCGCATGGCGCGCCGGTCAGATATCGTCGAAAGACGTATCGAAAGACGTATCGTCGGGGCTGGTATCGTCGGGCATGTCGGCGGCATCGCTCCAGCCGCCGGCGGCGTTGTTGCCGGCATCGCCTTGCGGGGCGTCGTTCTGGGCGGTGTCCCAGGCGGAGGAGGGCTCAGGCTGATTGGTGGCATTGTCCCACGGGTTGGGCGCCTCCGGCGCCGCGCCGGGCACGCCGGTCGGCCCGGCGGACCAGGGCGAGGCGGCCGGCTCCGTCATCCCGAAGCCGCCGGCCTCGGCATGGCGGGGCGATAAAAGATCCATCAGCGCATTGCCGACCACCATGCCGCCGGCAACGCCGGCCGCCGTGGTCAGCGCCGAGCCGAGAAAGCCGGAGCCCTGGCGTTGGAACATGCCCGGCTGATAATTCGGCGGATATTGCGGTGGCGGCGCGTAGGCCGGCTGCGGCCCAGGTTGCGGGCCCGGCTGCGGGCCCGGCGCGGCCGCTTGCGCGCCAGCCCCGAACAACCCGCCGAAAAACCCGCTCGACCGTGGCGCCCCTTGCGGCGATGCCGGCGGCGCCGCGGCAAGAAGCTGGCGCGCCTGATCGAGATCGGCCTGCATCTGGCGGATGCGGTTCTGCGCCTCGGCGAGCGCGTGTTCCTGGACGAAAGCGGTCTGGGTGATGCGATAGCGCGCCGCCGGGTAGCGCGCGAACAGATCGGCGATCAGCGCATCCGCTTCCGGGTCGATCGGCGGCAGCGCCGGCGCCGTCGCCGGAACCGAGCCCGCGAAGCCGCCATTCTCGGCGCCGGCGATGCGGGCGATGAAGCGGGCGATGATGTCGCGTTCCTCATTGGTCATGGCTTTCTCCCACTTCTTCCTGATGGCGCAGTGGCCATGTGGCGGCGCGAGCCGGCGGCTTCAAGCCGGCGGCGCCTCGTATTTGGCGATGCGCCAGGCGGCGGGTTCGGCGGCGGCGGCTTCGTACCATTGGTCAACCAGCGGAAACCCGCGCACGGCGGCGGCATAGGCGCGGCTTTCCGGGGTGAGATCCGGCGCATAGCTCAGAAACCGCGCGACCACCGGCGCATACATCACATCCGCGATCGTGAAGTACTCACCGAACAGATACCGGCCGCCGGCACCGAACCGCGCCCGCGTCTCGCCCCAGATCGCCTCGATCCGGTCGATATCGGCGCGCGTCTCGGCGTTTTGGCCGAAGCCGGGCGAGGCGCGGCCGAGAACCATCGGCATCATCTGACGGAGCGCGCGGAAGCCGGCATGCATCTCGGCGCTGATCGCGCGGGCATGGGCGCGGGCGAGGCTGTCCCGGGGCCAGAGCGCGGGCTCGATCTCGGCGCAATATTCGGCGATCGCGAGCGAATCCCAGACCGCGTGACCGCGATGTTCGAGATAGGGGACGAGCCCGCTCGGCGAGGCGGCCTTGATCGCCGGCGTCGCCCCGGTGCCGGACACCGGGATCACCACCTCCTCGACGGCGAGCCCGGCCAAGCGCACCGCGAGCCAGCCGCGTAGCGACCACGAGGAATAGCGCCGCGCGCCGATGAAAATTCGTCCGTCAGGCATGGAACGCATCCTCCCAAGCATGAAGGCCAGGGCGCCGCCCCGGACCCGCATCCTCACCGCGCATCCTCAGGCGGTGCGATCGCCCTCCGCGCCGAGCGCCGCCTGTGCCGCGGCGAGCCGCGCGACCGGCACCCGATACGGGCTGCACGAGACGTAATCGAGGCCGACACTCTCGCAAAACGTGATCGACGCCGGATCGCCGCCATGCTCGCCGCAAATGCCGAGCTTGATCGCCGGCTTCACACGCCGCCCCTTCTTCGCCGCCATCCGCACCAGCGCCCCCACCCCCTCGATATCGAGCGAGACGAAAGGATCCTTGGGCAGAATGCCGCTCTCGATGTAATGGGGGAGGAATTTCCCTGCGTCGTCGCGCGACAGGCCGAACGTGGTCTGCGTCAGGTCATTGGTGCCGAAGCTGAAGAAATCCGCGCTTTCGGCGATGCTATCCGCGATCAGGGCGGCGCGCGGCAGCTCGATCATGGTGCCGATCGAGTAGGTGAGGGTGCGGCCGGCGGCAGCGAACACCTCACCCGCCACGCGCTCGATCTGGGCGCGGGTGATCTCCAGCTCGCGCCGCGTCCCGACCAGCGGGATCATGATCTCCGGCACCGGCGCCGCGCCGGTCTCCGCGGCGACCGCGAGCGCCCCCTCGAAAATGGCGCGGGCCTGCATCTCGTAGATCTCGGGGTACGAAATGCCGAGGCGGCAGCCACGATGGCCGAGCATCGGGTTGGCCTCGGCGAGTTCGGCCACCCGCCGCTCCATCGCCGCGATGTCCTGGCCGAGCGCGCTCGCGACCTCGGCGATCTCCTGCGCGCCATGCGGGAGAAATTCATGGAGTGGCGGATCGAGAAGGCGGATGGTGACCGGAAGCCCGGCCATGATGCGAAAGAGAGCCACGAAATCATCGCGCTGGAAGGGCAGCAGCTTGCCCAGCGCGGCACGCCGCCCGGCCTCGTCATGGGCCATGATCATCTGGCGCACGGCACCGATCCGCGTCGGGTCGAAGAACATGTGCTCGGTGCGGCAGAGGCCGATGCCCTCGGCGCCGAATTTGCGCGCGGTTTCGGCATCCAGCGGGGTTTCCGCGTTGGTCCGCACCTTGAGCCGGCGATAGCGGTCCGCCCAGCCCATCAGCACCGCGAAATCGCCCGAAAGCTTGGGCTCGATCATCGGCATGGCGCCGATGAACACCTCGCCGCTCGCGCCATCGAGGGTGATGGTCTCGCCGGCGCGCACCATGCGCCCGCCGACGGAAAGCGTCTGCGCCCCGTAATCGACGGCGATGCCGCCGGCGCCGGCAACGCAGGGGCGGCCCATGCCGCGCGCCACCACCGCGGCGTGGCTGGTCATGCCGCCGCGCGTCGTCAGAATGCCGCGCGCGGCGTGCATGCCGTGGATGTCCTCGGGGCTGGTTTCGATGCGCACCAGGATCACCGCCTCGCCCTTGGCGGCGCGGCTTTCGGCCTCATCGGCGCTGAACACGACGGCGCCGACCGCCGCCCCCGGGCTCGCCGGCAGGCCCTTGGCGAAGGCCTGGCGCGCCGCTTTCGGGTCCAGCGTCGGGTGCAGGAGTTGGTCGAGGGCGGCGGGATTGACGCGGCGGACCGCCTCCTTCTCGTCGATCAAGCCGTCCCGCGCCATCTCGACCGCGATCCGCAAGCTCGCCGCCGCGGTGCGCTTGCCGCTCCGCGTTTGCAGCATGTAGAGCTTGTTCTTCTCGACGGTGAATTCGATGTCCTGCATGTCCTGGTAGTGTTTTTCCAGGGTTTCGCGGACTTTCAGCAATTCGGCGTAGGCCCCCGGCAAGGCGCGCTCCATGCTGGTCTCGCCGGGTTTCGCCTGCGCTTCCGAGAGCGGCTGCGGCGTGCGGATGCCGGCGACCACGTCCTCGCCCTGCGCGTTGACCAGGAATTCGCCGTAAAACACGTTCTCGCCGGTCGAGGGGTCGCGGGTGAAGCAGACGCCGGTCGCGCAATCATTGCCCATATTGCCGAACACCATCGCCTGGACGTTCACCGCCGTGCCCCATTCGGCGGGAATGTCATGCAGACGCCGATAGGTGATGGCGCGCGGGTTCATCCAGCTTCCGAACACCGCCCCGATCGCGCCCCAGAGCTGATCCTCCGGATCCTGCGGGAAGGGGTGTTTGGTCTCTTGCTCGATCATGTCCTTGTAGGCGGTGACGATGCGATGCCAGTCCTGCGCGGTGAGCGCGGTATCCTCGGTCGCGTCCTCGTCGAGCTTCACATGCTCGATGATGTCCTCGAAGCGGTGGTGATCGACGCCGAGCACCACCGAGCCATACATCTGGATGAACCGGCGATAGCTGTCCCAGGCGAAGCGGGCATCGCCGGAGGCGACGGTCAGGCCCTCGACGGTCGCGTCATTGAGGCCGAGATTGAGCACCGTATCCATCATCCCCGGCATCGAGACGCGCGCACCCGAGCGCACCGAGACCAGAAGCGGCTTGTGGCGATCGCCGAATGTCCGCCCCGTCGCCTGCTCGACGCGCGCGAGCGCTGCGCGCACCTGCCCGGCCAGCGTCTCGGGATAGCGGCGGTCGTTTTTGTAGAATTCGGTGCAGACCGCGGTGGTGATGGTGAAGCCGGGCGGCACCGGCAGGCCGATCGCGGCCATTTCGGCCAGATTGGCGCCCTTGCCACCGAGCAGATCACGCATCTCGGCGCGGCCCTCATTGTGGCCTGCGCCAAAACTATAGACCCATTGGGTCATGCTGCGGCCCTCCTCAAGGATGTTAGGCAGTTTTGGGCAAAAGAGTCCTCTTTTTCTGAAGAAAAAGACTTTTTCCCCGTTCTCTTGGAGTGACGGCGCCGCAGGCACTGCGGCAACGGGTAAAAGTTTTTTGGTTCTTTTTTGCAAAAAAAGAACACGTTTTCTTTCCCTTCAGCCTTCGATGAGCGAGAAATCGGCGAAGCGGTTCATGGTATCGCGGATGCGTGAAAGAAGCCTCAACCGGTTGCGGCGCAAAGATCGGAA
>JAKCCP010000287.1 GCA_021841985.1 Pseudomonadota bacterium
GATCTCGACCGGGACGGATACCGGCGGCTCGATCCGCCAGCCGGCGTCGTTCTGCGGCATCGCCGGCATGAAGCCGACCTATGGCCGCTGCTCGCGCTTTGGCATCATCGCCTTTGCCTCGTCCCTCGATCAGGCCGGGCCGATGGCGCGCAATGTCGAGGATTGCGCCATCCTGCTCACCGCCATGGCCGGGTTCGACCCCAAGGACAGCACCTCGGCCGACCGACCCGTTCCCGATTTCCATGCCGCCTGCACGCGCGGCGTCACAGGCTTGCGGATCGGCGTGCCAAAGGAATACGCCGCCCCCGGCATGCCGGACGAGATCGCCGCCCTCTGGCAAGCGGGGCGCGACTGGCTGCGCGCGGCGGGGGCGGAACTGGTCGAGATCTCGCTCCCGCACAGCGAATACGCGCTCGCGACCTATTACATCGTCGCCCCGGCGGAGTGCTCCTCCAATCTCGCGCGCTATGACGGGGTGCGCTTCGGCCGGCGCGAGGACGGCGCCGATCTGATCGAGATGTATGAGCGCACCCGCGCCGCTGGTTTCGGCGCGGAGGTCAAGCGGCGCATCCTGATCGGAACCTACGTGCTCTCGGCCGGGTATTACGACGCCTATTATCTCCGCGCGCAGAAGGTTCGCTCGCTCATTCTCGGTGATTTCACCGCCGCCTTCGCCCGGTGTGACGCGATCCTGACGCCGACCGCGCCCTCGGCCGCCTTCGCCCAGGGCGAGAAAATGGATGATCCGGTCAAGATGTATCTGAACGACATCTACACCGTCCCGGCCAGCCTCGCCGGGCTGCCGGCGATGTCGGTGCCGGTCGGGCTCAACCAGGAGGGTCTGCCGCTCGGCTTGCAGGTGATCGGCAGGCCGTTCGACGAGGAAACCGTGTTCGCCGTCGCCGACAAAATCGAGAAGGCGGCGGGATTTTCGGCGCGGCCGGCGCTCCGCGCGGGGGGCTGAGATGACCTACACGATCGAGGGCAAAACCGGCCCCTGGGAACTCGTCATCGGGCTCGAAGTCCACGCCCAGGTGATTTCCGAGGCCAAACTTTTCAGCGGCGCCGCGACCAGCTTCGGCGCCGCGCCCAACCATCAGGTGAGCTTCGTCGATGCCGCCTTTCCCGGCATGCTGCCGGTGATCAATCGCGAATGCGTGGCGCAAGCCGTCCGCACCGGGCTCGGCCTCGATGCCGAAATCCATCTGGAGAGCCGCTTCGATCGGAAAAACTATTTCTATGCCGATCTCCCGGCCGGCTATCAGATCAGCCAGTATCAGCACCCGATCGTCGGGCGCGGCGTGATCGAGATCGAACGCGCCGACGGTTCGATCCGCGCGATCGGCATCACCCGCCTCCATCTCGAACAGGATGCCGGCAAATCGCTGCATGATCAGCATCCTTCCAAAACCTATATCGATCTCAACCGCGCCGGGGTCGCGCTGATGGAGATCGTGAGCGAGCCCGATCTCCGCAGCCCCGAGGAAGCCGGCGCGTACCTCCGCAAGCTTCGCACCATTCTGCGCTATCTCGGCACCTGCGACGGCAACATGGATGAGGGTTCGATGCGCGCCGACGTCAATGTCTCGGTGCGCAAGGCGGGAGAGCCGTTCCGCACCCGCTGCGAGGTCAAAAACGTCAATTCGGTGCGCTTCGTCATGCAGGCGATCGAGGCCGAGGCGCGGCGCCAGATCGCGGTCTGGGAAGAAGGCGGCGTCGTCTCGCAGGAAACCCGGCTTTTCGAGCCGGCGCGCGGCATCACGCGGAGCATGCGGAGCAAGGAAGACGCGCATGATTACCGCTATTTCCCCGACCCCGATCTTCTGCCGCTGATCCTCGATCCCGCCTGGGTCGAGGCCTTGCGCGCCGGTCTTCCGGAATTGCCGGACGCCAAGAAGCGCCGCTTCATGGCCGAATACGGGCTTCCCGCCTATGATGCCGGGGTGCTCGTCGCCGAGCAGGCGAGCGCCGAGTATTACGAGGCGGTGGCGCGCGGGCGCGATGGCAAATTCGCCGCCAACTGGGTGATCGGCGATCTGTTCGCGGCGCTGAACCGCACCGGGCGCGCGATCGAGACCTCGCCGGTCTCGCCGGCGGCGCTCGGCGCCTTGCTCGATCTGATGACCGACGGCACGATCAATGGCCGCATCGCGAAAGACGTGTTCGAGGAGATGGTGGCGAGTGGTGATCCGCCGGGCGAGATCGTCGCGCGCAAAAATCTGCGCCAGGTGACCGATACCGGCGCGATCGAGCAGGCGGTCGCCGGCGTGCTCGCCGCGAACGCCGACAAGGTCGCCGACTACAAGGCGGGAAAAGACAAACTCTTCGGCTTTTTCGTCGGCCAGGTGATGAAGGCGATGGCCGGGAAGGGCAATCCCGCGCTCGTCAACGATGTTTTGCGCCGCCATCTCGCCTGACCCCCGAGCATGGCGCGCGCCCCGAGGCTCGCCCTCCGGCTGATCGAGGCCATCGCCGCGACGCTGGTTGTCGTCGAGGTCGTGATCCTCTTCGCCGGGGTCGTCGCGCGCTATGTTTTCGCGGCGCCGCTGTTGTGGTCGGATGAACTCGCCGGGGCTCTCTTTTTGTGGCTCGCGATGCTCGGCGCCGCGATCGCCCTCTGGCGGGGCGAGCATATGCGCCTTGCGACCCTGGTCGGGCTGGCGTCGCCACGGTGGCGGGCGCGGATGGAAGTCTTGGCGAACGCCATCGTCATGGTGTTCGTGCTCGAAATCATCGGCCCCGCCTATGCCTATACGATCACCCAATGGCCGGTCACCAGCCCGGCGCTGGAATTTTCCGATGGCCTCCGCGTCGCCGCCCTCGTCGTCGGGGCGGGTCTGATGCTCCTGATCGCGGCGTTTCGCCTGTTCGACGCGGGTGGCTGGCGGGGGGGCTTGGCGGCGCTCGCGATGATCGCCTTGGCCGCCCTCGCGCTCATCCCGCTGCATCCGCTGTTTCTCGCGCTCGGCAACGGCAATCTGGTTCTCTTCTTCGTCGGTCTGGTTGCCTTTTCGGTGGCGATCGGGGTGCCGATCGCCTTTGCCTTCGGCATCGCCACACTCAGCTATCTCGCGCTGACCACGCATATCCCGCTCGGCATCGTGGTCAGCCGGATGGATGGCGGCATGTCGGGGATGGTGCTGCTCGCGGTGCCGCTGTTCATTTTTCTCGGGCTCCTGATCGAGATGACCGGGCTCGCGCGGGCGATGATCGATTTTCTCGCGGGTCTCCTCGGCCATGTCCGCGGCGGCCTCGCTTATGTGCTGATCGTCGCGATGTATCTGGTCTCGGGCATTTCCGGCTCGAAAGCCGCCGACATGGCGGCGGTGGCGCCGGCCCTGTTTCCGGAAATGCGGGCGCGCGGCGCGCGGCCGGGCCAGCTCGTCGCCCTCCTCGCCGCCTCGGGCGCGATGGCCGAGACGATCCCGCCGAGCCTGGTGCTGATCACCATCGGCTCGGTCACCGGGGTATCCATCGCCGGCCTCTTCAATGGCGGTGTTCTGCCCGCCGCCTTGGGCGCGCTCGGCCTCGCCGGGGTGGTGTTTTTCGAGGCGCGCGGCGAGACTCTCGCCGCCGTTCCCCGGGTGGCGCGGCGCGAGGTCGCGCGCCGTTTCGTGATCGCCCTGCCGGCGCTGGTGCTGCCGTTCCTGATCCGGGCGGCGGTGGTCGATGGCATCGCGACCGCGACCGAGGTCTCCACCGTCGGCGTCGTCTATGCCATTCTCGCCGGGCTGTTTCTCTATCGCCGGTTCGATCTTCGCCGGCTTGGCGCGATTCTGGTCGAGACCGCGTCGCTCTCGGGGGCGATCCTCTTCATCATCGGCACCGCGACGGCGATGGGCTGGGCGCTGACCCAATCCGGCTTCGCGCGCGCCCTGGTCGCCGCGGTCACCGCCATGCCGGGCGGGCGGGCGGGATTTTTCGCCGCCTCCATCGCCGCCTTCGCGGTGCTCGGCTCGGTTCTGGAGGGAATTCCGGCGATCATCCTGTTCGGCCCGCTGCTCTTTCCCGCCGCCCGCGCCCTCCACATCGCCGAAATCCATTACGCCATCGTCGTCGTGCTGGCGATGGGGCTCGGCCTCTTCGCGCCGCCCTTCGGGGTTGGCTTCTATGCCGCCTGCGCGATCGGAAAAGTGTCCCCGGACGCGGCGATCGCGCGCATCTGGACCTATCTCGGGGTTCTCTTGGTGGCGGTGGTGCTGGTCGCGGCGTTTCCGGCGCTCTCGCTCGGCTGGCGGTGATGGGGCTGTCGTGCGGGGCTGCCTTGCCGGGCGGCGGCCTTGCGGGATGGGTGGTTTGGCGGGATGCTGGCCGCAAGCGAAGAACGAGGCGCCCATGCGCCGGGTGAGGTGAGGACATGCAGGCGTTCCGTTTCGATGCGATCGATCTGCCGCAAGAGGCCATCGCGGCGCGGGCGCGGGTGCGCGCGTTTCTCGCCGAGGAGCAGACGCGGCGCGATTTCGTCGCCTATCGCAATTCCTGGAACAGCTTCGATCCCGATTTCAGCCGCCGCGCCGGCGCCGCCGGGTTGATCGGCGTCACCTGGCCCGGCGAGTATGGCGGCGGCGCGCAATCCTCGCTCGTCCGTTTCGTCATCACCGCCGAGATGCTGGCGGCGGGCGCCCCGTGCGGCGCCCATTGGATCGCCGACCGCCAATCCGGGCCGCAAATCCTCCGCCATGGCAGCGCCCGCGCGCGGCGGGAAATCCTCCCGCGCATCGTCGCCGGGGAATGCTATTTCGCGATCGGCATGAGCGAGCCCAATTCCGGCTCCGACCTCGCCGCGGTGCGCACCAGTGCTAAGCGCGACGGCGATGAGTGGGTGATCAACGGCCAGAAAATCTGGACCTCCAACGCCCATCGCGCGCATTATCTGATCGCGCTCACCCGCACCGGCGAGGCCGGGCCCGACCGCCATGGCGGTCTCACCCAATTCATCGTCGATCTCGCGCGCCCCGGCGTCACCGTGCGGCCGATCCGCAACCTCGCCGGCGGGCATGAATTCAACGAGGTGTTTTTCGACGATTACCGTGTGCCCGACGATAGGCGGGTCGGCGGCGTCGGCGAGGGCTGGCGGATGGTGACCTCCGAACTCGCCTTCGAGCGCTCCGGGCCGGATCGCTTTCTC
>JAKCCP010000074.1 GCA_021841985.1 Pseudomonadota bacterium
CGGCGACGCCGCGGGCGGCGAGATGGGCGGCGATCGCCCGGCGCGAGCGCCCGGCGCGATGAAGGCGCTCGGCCCGCGCGCGGGCGAAGGCGGCATCATCCACACCACCCGCCGCCGCGAGCCGCGTGACGATGCGCAGCACTGCCGCCCGCGCCGCCGCCGCCGCCACGGCCAACGTCTCGGCCTCGCCCGAGGCGCCGCGCCGCCAGCGCGCGATCCGCCGCTCGAGCACGCGCAAAAGTCCGGCCTCGGTGGTGGCATAGCGGGCGAGATGGGCCAGCGCCGCCTCATGCAGCGCCGCCTCGCTCGGGGCCGCCTCGCTCGGGGCCGCCTTAGGAGACGAGGGGGCCGGATCGGGAGGGTCTTCGGTCACCGCGCCAGGATGCCACGCGCCGCTTCCCGCGCAAACCATTCGCCGGCGGCGATGAGGGTGGCAAATCGTGCATGGCAGGGTCCGCGCGGATTTATTCCTCGCAATCCTCGCCTCGTCTCGCTATCTGTGCGGCGCAGCATACCGAGGCGCTATCATCCCCATGACCTTACGCAATATCGCCATCATTGCCCATGTCGACCATGGCAAAACCACCCTGGTCGACCAGCTTCTGCGCCAATCCGGCGCCTTTCGCGACAATCAGCACGTCGCCGAGCGGGCGCTCGACCGCAATGACCTGGAGCGCGAGCGCGGCATCACCATCCTCGCCAAATGCGCGAGCGTGCTGTGGCGCGAGACCCGGATCAATCTCGTCGATACCCCTGGCCACGCCGATTTCGGCGGCGAGGTGGAGCGCATCCTGAACATGGTGGACGGCGCCCTGGTGCTGGTGGACGCCGCCGAGGGCGTGCTGCCGCAGACCAAATTCGTCGTCGGCAAGGCGCTCAAGCGCGGCTTGCGCCCGATCGTCGTGGTCAACAAGGTCGATCGCGGCGATGCCCGGCCGGACGAGGTGCATGACGAGGTGTTCGACCTTTTCGCCGCGCTCGGCGCCGATGAGCAGCAGCTCGATTTCCCCATGCTCTACGCCTCCGGCCGGCAAGGCTGGGCGGATACGACGCTGGACGGGCCGCGTGCCGATCTCTCGGCTCTCTTCGATCTCATCCTGAAGCATGTGCCTGCCCCGAAGGTCGAGACCGAGGCGCCGTTCGCCATGGTCGCGGCGATCCTGGAATACGACAATTTTCTCGGCCGCGTGCTGACCGGGCGCATCGAACAGGGGCGGGCGCGCCTCAACATGCCGCTCAAGGTGCTGCGCGACGATGGCAGTGTCGTCGAAACCGGGCGGCTGACCAAGCTGCTCACCTTCCGCGGCCTGGAGCGGGTGGCGGCCGAGGAAGCCATCGCCGGCGATATCGTCGCCATCGCCGGGCTCGCCGAGGCGACGGTGCCGGAGACCATCGGCGCGCTGGACCTCGCCGCCGCCCTGCCGGCGAGCCCGATCGACCCGCCGACGCTCGCCATGACGTTCCGCATCAATGACGGCCCGCTCGCCGGACGCGAGGGCAGCAAGGTCACCTCGCGCCAGATCCGCGACCGCCTCTATCGCGAGGCGGAGGGCAATGTCGCGATCCGCATCAGCGACAGCGCCGAGACCGATGCGTTCGAGGTCGCCGGGCGCGGCGAATTGCAGCTCGGCGTCCTGATCGAGACTATGCGCCGCGAGGGGTTTGAACTCGCCATCGGCCGCCCGCGCGTGCTGACGCGCCTCAATCCCGAAACCGGCGAACGCGAGGAGCCGCTGGAAGAAGTGGTGGTCGATGTCGATGAGCCCTATGCCGGCGTGGTGGTGGAAAAGCTCGGCCGCCGGCGCGGCGAGCTGGTCGAGATGCGGCCCTCGGGCGGCGGCAAGACGCGGCTGGTGTTCTCCATCCCGTCGCGCGGGCTGATCGGCTATCATGGCGAGTTCCTCACCGATACCCGTGGCTCCGGGGTGATGAACCGGCTCTTTGCCGGCTATACGCCCTGGCGCGGGGTGATCGAGGGGCGGCGGAACGGCGCCCTGATCTCCAACGCCGACGGCGTCGCCGTGCATTACGCGCTGTTCTATCTCCAGGAGCGCGGCACCCTGTTCATCGGTCCCGGCGAGAAGGTCTATGTCGGCATGATCCTCGGCGAGCATTCGCGCGAGAATGACCTCGAGATCAATCCGATCAAGGAAAAGAAGCTCACCAATATCCGCGCCGCCGGCAAGGATGACGCCATGCTGCTGATCCCGCCGCGGCGGATGTCCCTCGAACAGGCGATCGCCTATGTCGAGGATGACGAATTGGTGGAAGTGACGCCGGGCGCGATCCGGCTGCGCAAACGCCATCTCGACCCGCATGACAGAAAGCGCGCCGAACGGCGGACCGAGGCGGCGTGAAGGAAGGCCAGGGCTCCGCCCTGGACCCGCTGGGGGCAGCGCCCCCAGACCCGCTTCTCTGTGGAGGAGTGTCCGGGAGGGGCGCATCAAGGACGCGGCCCGCGCTTCGTTGCGCCCCTCCCGGACACTCCTTGACGGAACAGGGCCCAGGGACATTGTCCCTGGCGGGGTGCAGGGGCGGAGCCCCTGGCCTGCTTCGCTGACCCGCCATGCGTGAGCGGCGCGTTTTTGTCGTCATGACCGCCTATGGCTTCGCCTGTGGTCTGCCGTTGCCGCTGACCGGCTTCACGCTTCGCCAGTGGCTGAGCGAGACCGGGCTTTCGCTTGGCGCGATCGGGCTCTCGGCGGTCATTGGTCTCGCCTATGCGCTGAAATTTCTCTGGGCGCCGCTGTTCGACCGCGCCGTGTTTCGTTTCGGGCGAAGGCGCGGCTGGCTTTTGGTGATCCAGCCGCTGTTGATCGCGGCGATGTTTCTGCTCGCGCTTTCCGATCCCGCCCGTGCCCCGCTCGCGACCGTCGCCGCCGCGGTTTTGCTCGCCTTTTGCTCGGCGAGCCAGGATATCGTCGTCGATGCCTGGCGGATCGAGAGTTTTTCCGCCTCCCGCCAGGGCGCGGCCCTCGCCTGCTATGTCTGGGGCTATCGCCTGGCGCTGCTGATCTCGGGCGCGGTGGCGATCAAGCTCGCCGATCTCTGGGGCTGGCATGGCGCCCTCGCGGCGATGGCCGGGCTCGCCGTGGCCGGGCCGTTGGCGACCCTCCTCGCGCCGGAGCCGGCGCTGCCGCCTCTGGCGATGGTGGCGGGAGGGGTGTTCGAGCGCATGGTGGTCGCGCCACTGGTGGAGTTCCTCACCCGGCGCGGCGCGGTCTGGGCGCTCGTCTTCATCGCTTTGTTCAAGCTCGGCGAGGCGCTGGCCGGGGTCATGCTGGCGCCGTTTTATCGCGCGCTCGGTTTCGATCGTGGCGCGGTGGCGCTGGCCAACGGGCCGATTTCGCTGGCCGCGACGCTCGCCGGGATTTCGCTCGGCGGCTGGCTGGTGGCGCGCCGGGGGGCGGCGCGGGCGCTGATCTGGACCGGGTTCGCGCAAATGGCGGCGATGGCCATGTATCTCGCGCTCGCGGTCTCGGCGGGAAGGCCCGGCGTGCTCTATGTGACGACGCTGGTCGAGGCGTTTGCCGAGGGGCTTGCCGACGCCGCGTTTCTCGCGTTTCTCTCGGCGCTCTGCGATCGGGCCTATTCGGCGACGCAATACGCGCTTTTGTCCTCGCTCGCCGCCTTGCCGCTCCGCACGCTCGGCGGCCTGTCCGGGTTTCTTGCCGCTTGGCTGGGCTGGAGCCGGTTTTATGCCGTCTGCCTTCTCGCGTCGCTGCCGGCGATGCTGGTGATGCTGCATCTTTTGCGCCGCTATCCTGGCATTGTCGCGCCGGCGAGAGAAATCCCGCTTGCCAGGTTTGGCGCGGGCGGGTAGCGAAAGCGTGATGGATGATCCCGCCCAGAGAGCGGCGACAGCGCCCCCGGAAGAGGCCCGCCTGACCCCGGCGGAGATGGTGAGCCGGCTGTCGCGCGCCAATGTGCTGGTGGTCGGCGATGCTATGCTCGATCGGTACATCCACGGCCATGTCGAACGGCTGAGCCCGGAGGCGCCGGTGCCGGTGCTGACCATCGCGCGCGAAGTGGCGCTTCCTGGCGGCGCGGCCAATGTCGTCCGCGATCTCACCGCGCTCGGCGCCGCTTGCGCCTTCGTCTCGGTGGTCGGCGATGACCAGACCGGCTCCGATCTCACCGGGCTGATCGGCGGCCAGCCGGGGATCGAGCCCTGGCTTCTCGTCCAGGGCGGGCGGACGACGACGCGGAAGACCCGGTTTCTCGCCGAGGGCCATCATCTCCTCCGCGCCGATCGCGAGCAGACCGACCCGATCGAGGCGCGGCTCGGCGAGCGGCTGCTCCGCATCGCGCGCGATGCCATGGCGGCAACCTCGCTCACCGTCCTCTCCGACTATGGCAAGGGGGTGCTGATCGACGGTCTGGCGGCGGCGCTGGTGCGGATCGCGGGGGAATTGGGCCGCAAGGTTCTGGTCGATCCGTCGAGCGGTGACTGCGCCCGATTCGCCGGCGCCGACGTGATTTTGCCGACCGCGGGTGAGTTGGCGCTGGCCACCGGCATGGCGGTCGCGCGTGATGAGGAGATCGAAGCCGCCGCCGCCGCCTTGATGGCGCGGTATCGCTTCGGCGCGGTGATGGCGCTCCGCGGCGCGGCCGGGATCAGCCTGCTGGGCGCCGGCCCGCCGCTGCACATGGCGCTGCCGCGCGAACAGACATTGGATCTTTTCGGTGTGACCGACGCGGTTTTGGCGACCCTGGCCGCCGCCATCGCGGTCGGGATACCGCTTTCTTGCGCCGGACGGCTTGCGGGCGCGGCGGCGCGGATCGTCGCGACCCGCGCCGGAACCGTCGTGCCGCGCCCCGCCGATCTGCTCGCCGGGTGGGACGCCGGCTAGAGCGCGATCGTTTTGTATTGAACCGGAAACCGGTTCAATACAAAAACGTGAATCGCACTCTAAACTATTGATGGAGACGTGATTCACGTTTTAGCTGGGATCGCCAGTAGCGATCCCAGCTAAAACGATCAGGCTCTAAAAAACCCCGGCCAGGTTGCCCGGGCCGGGGTTGGGGGAGGATGCGCCGTCAGTCGTGCAGGGTTTCGAGATAGGCGATGACGGCGTGGCGGTTCCATTTCCGCTTGAGACCGGCGAAATGCATC
>JAKCCP010000304.1 GCA_021841985.1 Pseudomonadota bacterium
GCGTTCGGCGGACCTGGGGGCGAGAAAGGGGCGCGGGCGGGCGCCGCTGGTGCCGAATTCGCGCCCGCGCGCCTCCTCGCCGCCGGCCGCGATGACCGCGCGCGTCGCATCGCTTTCGCTGCTGATCGGTACTGTGTCGCCGGCGCGAAGACGCGCCGCATCGGCCAGGCGATTGGCGGCCCGCGCAAGCAGGGAGCGTTTGAGTTCGCCGAGATCGAGGGCCGCAAGACGGCGCGAGAGATCACCAATTCCGGTCACCGATCTTGCTCCTGCCAGGTATGGGTGGACCAGTCGAAGCGCCGGCCTTCGAGGGTGCCAAGAACAACCACGTAGGCGAGACGCTCATCATCGGGAAGGCTGAAGGCGACGTCGAATGGCACCCCGTTCCGCACCAGATAGAGACAATCGATGAGATCGGGGTGCCGGCTCAGTTTTTTGCCGAGGCCTGGTTCGCCTGTTTCTCGGCGTTGGCGGCGCGAAACGCGGCGGCGACGGCGGCGAGGCCCTCGTCACCGAGTTTCTGCACGACCATCTCGATCTGTGCTTCGTTGCTCGGCGCCGGCAGCGGCAGATCATCGATCGCCGCGACGGCGCAGGCGAGCAGCGCCATCCCGAGATAGGGTTCGTTCTGCCCGAGCTGCGGCCCGACCGCTTTGAACAGACGCAGTTTCTCCAAGGCGCCGATGCGCCGGAGCATGAGCTTGCGCCCGAGCGCGTCGGTGACCGTCGTCGCGGTATCGGCCGCGGCGACGATGCGCGATTGCGGACCGTTCATCAGACGCGGGTGCGGAAGGAGGCGAAGAATTCGAGGCGCTGGCGCACCGGCGCGTCGCCGCGCCAGGAGCCGGCATTGGCGAGCCGTAAGACGACGTTGCTGTATTGAAAGGTCGAGACCGAGCCGTCGACTTCGGAAATATACTGATAGACGGTGCTGGTCGGCATCGACCCTTGGGCGTAATAGGCGGCCTCGACGCCGGCGATGAAATTATCGACGTCGGCGGTGCCGCGTTCGAGATCGAAACCGCCCTCCCAGCCCTTCGGCAATTCGGCGCCCATTTGCACCCCATCGAGACGATCGACGCGGACTTGCGCCGTGAGCTGGCGGCTCTCAAAGCCGGTGACATAGGTGAGATCGATCTGCCCGGAAGGTCCGATGACGACCAGCGTGCAGTCGCTGCCAATGGAAAATTGTGTGCCCGACACGGGAATATCTCCTTAAGCGATCTGCCCGGACGGCAGGGTCTGGTTCTGGATGGTCACGGTTTGGCCGCCATCGACATTGACGATGAACTTCTCGTTGATCGCCATGTATTGCACCTGCACGTCGGCCTGGACGTAGCCGAGCGCGGTGCGCGCCGCCGGGTTGTTGGAGGTATCGCATACCACCTGGAATGGCGCGTTCCCGCTCGCGGTCGCGCCGAGCATGCTCTGGCCGAGCATCGCCTGCAAAAACGAGAGCAGGGTCGCGCGGATTTGCGAGAATAGGGCGGCGTTGATCGGTGCGCCGACGAATTGCCCCATGCCGGCGGCGAGGGTCGCGGCGAGATAGTTGGTGAGCCTGGTGTAATTGTCACCGTCGTTCGCGGGGTTGGTGGAGGTGTTGTGGCCGGCCCGCACGCCCCAGAAATTTCCCGCCGGCTGCGGATTGGCGATGACGTCGATGCCGGCGGTGAACAAGGCTTCGAGATCGGCGGTGGAATAGGTGTTGGCGAGCGGCGCGCCGGGAGCGCCGGAACGCTGGCTGCCGACGACACCATAGAGCGGCTTGTTCAGGCTCGATTGCTCGGGCGAAAGATTGGCCAGCCTCCCGGCGACGAAGCCCTGTGGCGAGACCAGACGAAGGAGATTGTTGGTCTGGTCATTCCACCAGATCCAATCACCGAACATCAGCTTCGCGCTATAGCTGTCGAGACCGACGCTCTGGATCGTCGCGACGGCATTGGTGATGGTGTCACCCTGCGGCCCGGTCAGGATCATGTAGATCCCCTCCGAGATACCGAACGCCGCCTGCGTCGTCCATTGCGTCTGATCGTCGCTATCGGCGAGAACGGCGATCGAGCAGCCCTGCCCGCCGAGCGCGTACATCCCGGCGCGCGGTGTCGTGCTCTGGCCGATCAGCGTCGCGGTGGTGACATTGCTCGCGCCATCGGTGCCAGGTGTGCCGTAGCTGAAGGCGAAGGATTCGCTGCTCGGCGCAATCGTCAAGGTATTGCCGAGCGAGGCGACGACGATCTGCGACGGACCACGCAGCGTCCCCTGGCCGAGATTGATGGCGTTGACGAGATTCTGCCAGAACGCGGCGCCGGTGCCGCCGATATTGTTGAACACTTCCGGCGTGAATCCCGGCAGGCTGAAGGTGATCTGCCAGGTTGCGGCCTGGCTTCCCGGCATGATGCTGCCGGTGATCTGATTGCCGAAGCTGCCGGTATGGAACGCGGTCAGCACCAGCGGGCCGTTGGTTCCGGTGTAGAAAAGGCCGAGCTGGGCGGCGGTATCGGTGCCGTCGGTCACTCGAACGCCGCGGAAATTCTGCGCGCCCTGCTGGATCGCGGTCGCAACCTCGGTGCCCATATCGTATTTGCGCGGCTGCAACTGGCCGAATGCGGCGACGTAGTCGGCCATCGTGCCGATGATCGCCGGCTGGTTGATCGGCCCCCAGGTCGCGGTGCCGACGACGCCGATGATGTCGGTCGGAACACCGTTGAGAACCAGGTTCTGCGGCGGGACGATCTGGACATAGAGATCGGGCACCACCAGCGCTGTGGTGTTGAGGCTGCCTTGCGTGACGATCGGCATCGCCTCAGCCTCCGCTCAACGGCGTGGTCGCGTTGACGCGAACCACCGCGTTCGCGTTTTCGCTGGCGAGAATGCTTGCGATGGTTGTGGCGTCGGTAATCAGCGCGCCTTTGGCATACGACCCGAACGGCCGCACGACCACCAGGTTGGTTATCATGATCCACTCTCCAGGACAGGGGGATGTCTCGTCAGTCAGTCAGGGAAACCGAGGCGTTGCCGGCGGTGCCTAGGGTTGTCGTCCCGAACAGCATCGCCGCCAATGTCGCGGTTTGCAGCGTCGGGTATTCGACCGAATAGAGCAGGTCGCGGCGATAGAGAGATGCGTTTTCCTGGCGGTCGAGGGTGATGCTCTGGCGAAACCGGAGCCGCCCGACGCTGCCATCGGAAAACGGCAGGAAATACGTGGCCGCGAGCGCGCTATCGAGCGCGATCATCGCCGCATCGCGCAGCGCCGGGTCGGCGCACCAGCCGATCAGACGGAAAATCTGCTCCTGGCGGCGGACCTGATTGAAAACGCCCTGGGTCGCGACGGTGCGGGCGATCAGTCGCTGAACGCCGGGGAGCGTGATGGTCGCGTTGGACAATTGCACCAGGCGATTGGCCATGATCTGGCTCGCGAGGTTGGCTGCGACATTGGCCGGCGCATCGCCGCTCTGGCAGGGATAGACATAGGTGTCGGCGTCGGCGAGAATACCGGCGATCTGACCGGCGCCGGCGCTGCCGGCGAAGGTCGCGCTGTCGGGAGTCGTTGCAACCGTCAATGTCGGGGTGACGGGGGCCGGATTGCTCCATTGCGGGAGATAGCGCGTGGTGTTGCGCTCGCCAGCGTCTTCCGGAAATACCGTGATATTGACGTAGCCCGCGGCAAGATCGGCGTCCAACGCGCTGCTCTCGGGCCAGCCGCGATAAAGCCGCACCGGGGCTCCGCAGACGCTCGGCCCGCTCAACCCTTGCGGGTAGAGCGCGGCCATCGCGGCGTTGACGAGGGCGGTCTCGACGTCGGATTGATCGGCCATCAGCTTGCCACCTGTCGCACCACGAAACGCCAGCCGAGTTCGGAGAGTTCCGCGCTGCTGACAACGAAATTGCGGCCGAGATCGTCGGTCACGAGATCCTCGACGCGCGGGACGATGCCGGGCAATGTCGGAAGCAGCAGGGTGAACGCGGCGAGGCGCACATCGGCGGGAAGATCGCCGGCGTAACGCGCGCCGCCGCCATGGCCGCCCTCGATCATGCTCGCCGGCCAGTCGCTGAGAAGCGGCGTCGCCTCGGCGATCTCGACCCCGCCATAGGCCTGCACCCCGAAGCCGGCGGGGCCGGCCGGGCGGAGAACGGAGACGATCCGCTCGGCGAGAACCGTCACCACCGGCAAAAGCGGCGGCTGGCTCGCGATGAAGAAGGTCCGTCCGGTGTCGCGCTCGACAAGATAATCGCCAGGCTGGGTATAGGCGGAATCGAACACGCCATACCAGACCGGGTGGCCGTAGGTATTGGCGCGCGCGAAACGCGGATCGGCCGCGTTGAAGGCGCAGCGAAGCTGGAGATAGCGGTTGCTGGCGGCGCAAGGGTTGGCGTTGCCGTTCGGGCGGAAAGCGTCATGGAGCTGCCCGGCTTGCAACGCCGCGCGCCCCATGCCGCGATAGATCAGATCCTGTAGACGATCGGGGTTCATGGGATCAGACGATCAGCGCGATGCCGCCGTAAGAGAGCGCCGGGCCGGGCGGGAGTCCGAGAAAGCCGCAGAGACGCCGGCGCCAGTCATCGAATAATTCCTCCCGCTGATGGACTTCTTCGCTGTTGTGTGTCCATACCGCCGCACTCGCGGTATCGAGATTGCCGGCGGCGGCCGGGATCGCGACCTCGAGCGGATAGAGCTGCACGAGATAGACCGAGCGGATAACGGCATATTCCGCCGGCGCGAGATTGTTCATGCGATATTCGAGCGTGCCGTAGGCTTGGAAAAAGCGCCAGCTCTGGAAGCCCGCGGCCCCGGCGCCATAGGCCGGATAGCCGCAAAAGCGCCTGATGTCGGTCTTTTCGGCATCCGTGAACGGGAGGGTGAGGGGGCTCGCGGACATGGTCAGTAAACCGTTCCCTGGCCGCGGGAGAAATAGAGAGCACCGCTCCCCGAGGCCAGGACAGCGGCCACAGTCTTCGAGAATTCGCCAGCGTGGATCAGCATCCGCGCGCCGGGCGGGATCGGCATGTCGGCGCTCGTCGCAACCACGGTCGCATCCATCCCGAAGCGGATGAAGGCGAGGACGCCGGTTGCGTTATAGACCAGCACCGCCTCGCCCGAGCCGGCGAGTGCGACG
>JAKCCP010000213.1 GCA_021841985.1 Pseudomonadota bacterium
CAGCCCGACGCCGATTTGCGGCGCGGCGAGGCCGATGCCGGGGGCGGCATACATCGCCTCGAACATGCGCGGGACGAGCACGGCGATCTCGGCCCCGTCCTCCGGGCGCACCGGGCGGGCGCGGGTTTTGAGGCGCGGATCGGGGGCGATCAGGATGCTGAGGGGAGATGCCGGCATGGGCGGGGATATATCGCGCGATCGGCGAGGTTTCCAGAGTGCCGCCAGGTCCGGTTTGCAGGGCCGATTTTGCGCGCCCCCCCTTGCAACGCGCCGGCGCCCCGCCAAAGTCTTCGCCAGCCGGAATGCCCGAGCGGGTTCCGGCGCCAGCTTCGCTCCTAGGAGGAGGCCCGATGTCGTCACGCGTATTCACGTCGCCGCTGTTTCTCGGCTTCGATCATCTCGAACAGATGCTCGAGCGCGCTTCGAAATCCGCCGCCGACGGCTACCCGCCCTACAATATCGAGCAGATCGGGGCGTCCCGATTGCGCATCACGCTCGCGGTGGCCGGGTTTGGCATGGGTGATTTGCAGATCACCGCGGAAAGCAATCAGTTGGTGATCCGCGGACGCCAGACCGAGGAGACGGAGGGGCGCGTCTTTGTGCATCGCGGTATCGCCGCGCGGCAGTTCCAGCGCAGCTTCGTCCTCGCCGAAGGGATCGAAGTGGAAGGCGCATGGCTCGATAATGGCTTGCTGCATATCGACCTCGCTCGGTCGCGGCCCGAATCCCGGGTGCGGACCATCCAGATCGGCCGCACTAGCGGCGAATGACCGTAATCGCCGGGTCCGGCATGGCCTCGCGCATGCCCCCCTGGCGCAGGAGATGATGACCATGAACCCGCAAGATGACCCCGCCACATTGGCCGCCAAGCCGGCGCTGGTTGATATCCGCCATCTTTCGCCGCTGGAATTCGCCCGCCTCGGCGTCTCCCAGATCGCCTATATCAAGCCGGTGATGGTGGAGGGGAGCCGCGCTTTCGCGATCCACGGCGCCGATGGCGCGCCGCTCGCCATGACCCAAGATCGCGAGCTTGCGCTGGCGGCGATCGTTCAGCACGAGATGGTGCCGATTTCGCTGCACTGAACCCGACGCGAAGAGAAGGGCGCCGCGCATGCCTCGCCGTGGCAAGCGTGCGCCCAGATCGTTACCCCCTGGGGTCGTTACCCCTTGGGGCCGTGTTATCCCTTGGCGGCGGACGGCGCGACGCTGGCAGCGGGCGTGGGCGGCGTCTGTTCGGCCTGGGCCTGGCGATAGGCGTCGAGCTGATGCTGGGAAGGGATCGAATTCTCCACCGCGCCGGTGCTGCTCAGAAATTCGATGACGGTGATCCCGAGCGCGGGATCGATCGTCATCTGGGGGTTGAGGAACGGCGCCGTCGCGGCCGGAGCCGGGGTTGGCGCGGACGCGGAGGAAGACGGATCTGCCACCGAGCGGGCGGTTGACACACTCGGCAAGACCGCCGTGTTGACGGAAACTTGGCCGGACATGATGACACCATGAGCTATAGACTATTTTAGACTGTTTTCCCCCCTGTATCCCGGGGTGTGCCAAAAATTACCCTCGTTTTTATTAAGAAACCGTTAGCGCGCTCTATGCCGCGTCGCGCAGCGCCGGGTTGCCTTTGAAGTCATGCGACCCGGCATGGGTCAGCCGCGCTTGCGTGTCGAGCCAGATACTGCCGCCGAGCTGGCGCCAGCGCCGGCAGAACGTGTAATCCTCGCTGAGATAGGCGTTGCTGTCGGGGTCGATCATGCCGTCGAACAGGGCATGGTTGTAGGCCGTCGCCGGCATCCCGGTGCTGAAGATATGGGCGCCGCCGTAGCGGGTCTCGGGGTAGGCGGCGATCATGCGTTCGATGACGTGGCGCTGGATGAGCATGAAGCCGGTGCCGGCATATTCGGCGGTGACGAAATCACCCTCGCGCGTCAGCGCCGCCCCGCGGCAGGGCTCGCCGACATAGAGCATGGCCGCGGTTTCCGCCGCCTCGCCGCCGGCGAGCCTGGCCTCCGCCGCCTGGTCCCAGTGCAGCGCCTTGATCGGATACATCCCGGCGGCGATATCCTTCCCGGCGCGCAGCAGCCGCGACACCTGTTCCGGCGCGAAGGCGATGTCGGCGTCGATGAACAAAAGATGCGTCGCCGAGGCCTGGCGCATGAAATGCCCGACCAGGGTGTTCCGGCTGCGGCTGATCATCGCGTCGTGGCCGAGCAGGGCGAGCGAGAGATCGAACCCGGCGAGCGGCGCCTGCTGCATCAGCGCGACCACCGACTCCATATAGCCTTGCGTCACCAACCCCCCGAAACAGGGGGTGGCAAGAAAGAGATGGGCCGGCGTCGTCATCCGTGCCGTCATGCTTGTCGTCATGCGTTTTGCATCTTCCGCGCACCTGAAGGAAGGTCGAGCTGTGGCGGACGAGCTATAGCGGCAAGAGATGAAGAAACTCTTTGCGGCGCGTCAGCCCGGATGCCAGTCGAGCCGCTCGGCGAGCCAGCGGCGCAGATCGAGCAGCGCCAGCGGCCGCGCCGCGAGGGTTCCGAGACATAGCGTCGTCTCCGGCCCGGCGAGGATGCGCGTGGCCTCGATCCCGGCGCTTTGCTGCCAGCCCTGATCGGCCATCACCTCGTGCCCGGCGGCGCGCCACAGCGCCACCATCGGCGGCGGGGTCAGGGCCGGCAGAACCAGCGCGAAATCCAGGATCGCCGCCGCCGCCGCACTCCGCCAGGCGGCATAGATCGCCCCCGAGGGCGGGGTGCCGCGCATCTGTTCGTAAAGCGCCGGCAGATGCGGCACGTCCGGCAGCGTCGGATCGGCGGCCAGGCGCCCGTCGGCGTCGATCATGCCGAAGGAGAACAGCGGCGTCGCGAGCGTCGCGAGCGCGAGCCGCGCCTCGGCGATATCCGCCCCTTGCACCAGCACCGCGTCGACCTCGCCCCGGGCCAGGGCGGCGCGCGCGGCGACCCCTTCGAGGCCGAACACCGGCACCGCCCGCGCGCCCAGAAGGTCGATCCCGAGCAGCGCCGGCAGATCGGGCCCGACCGGGCGCGCCGCCGCAACCCGCACCGGGGTCGCGGAATCCGCGAGGTTCACCCCGTTTCGCCCGAGCAGAACCCTTGAAGTGAGCCCGCCCAGCACCGGCACGAAACGGTTGGCGTCGAAATGGCAGCGGCTATCGCCGGCCAGCCATTCGATCACCGCGACCCCCGGAAGCAGCAGCGCCGTGAGCCCGTCGGGCGTGACGCGGGCGGCGAATTCATTCGCCCCGGCGACGCCGTCCGGCCCGCCGCGGGCGAGGCGGTTGATCGGCGTCCCGGACGGAAATCCGGGCAGCAGGGCGCCGGCGAGATGCGCCGAGACCCGATCCAGCCGGCCATTGACCGGCCCCGCGATCAGCAGCGTCGCGCCATCGCGAAACGGCTGGCTCGGCAGCGCCGCCGCCGCCCGACGCGCCGCGAACAAGGGTACGGCGAGCCCGGCGGCCAGGAGATGCCGGCGCGCGAGCCGCGCCGTGTGCTTCCCGCCCGCGCCGCTCCCGTCACGCATCATAGCTCACGAGCGCCGAGAACGGCACATCGAGCCGCGCCCGGCCGTCGAGGAAGGCGAGTTCGATCAGCGCCGCCGCCGCCGGCACCACCGCCCCGGCCTCACGCAGCAGCGCCACCGCCGCCGCCATCGTGCCGCCGGTCGCCAGCAGATCGTCGAGCAGCACCACGCGCTGGCCCGGCGCCAGGGCGTCTTTCTGGATCTCCAGCCGGTCGGCGCCGTATTCCAGCGCGTAATCGCGCCCCACCGTGCCCCCCGGCAGCTTGCCGCGCTTGCGCAGCATGACGAAGCCGCAGCCGAGTTTGAGGGCCAGCGGCGCGGTGAGCAAAAAGCCGCGGCTTTCGATGCCGGCGAGGAGATCGGGCTGATAGGCGCGCACGACATTGGCCAGCCGCCCCATCGCCACCTGCCAGGCATCGGGATGCCGGAGCAGGGTCGAAATGTCGTAAAACAGGATTCCGGGCTTGGGAAAATCGGGAATGCCGCGGATGTAGTCTTTGAGGTCCATGTGAAGCCCGCCTTGTTCTTTCCATCGCGAGCGCGAGAGGGCGCCCTTGGCCGCCCTGGCTGTGGCCTCCCCCCTCGCGCGTGCCGCCTCTTGCTTCCGGCGATTTCTCCAAGGGTATATCCCCGCCCGCCGCCCGCCGGCAACCCGTCCGCCGCCACCTTGCCATCGCAACCGGCAATGCCCACCCTCGGGCGGCGAGAAACCGGCGGCGGGTGAGAGATGGAAAGTCGTGAAAATCACTTCGGCCAGACGATCGGCGCGCCTGTCGCCGGCTGGACGCCGCGCCCGCATCCGCCGGCAACCGCGCTCGCTGGCCGCCACTGCCGGATCGAGACGCTCGATCCCGCCCGCCACGGCGATGATCTCTTCGCCGCCGACCAATTGGCACCCGATGCCCGGGACTGGACCTATCTGGTCGGCGAGCGGCCGGCGGGACGAGAAGCGTTCCAAGCCTGGCTCGAGGCCTGCGCCGCGCCCTGGCGCCGCGCCGACGGCGATCCGCTGTTTCACGCCATCCTGCTGCCCGATGGCCGCGCCGCCGGGCTCGCCGCCTATCTCCGCATCGATCGCGGCAATGGCGTGATCGAGGTCGGGCACATCCTCTTCACCCGCGCCCTCCAGCGCCGCCCGGCCGGCACCGAGGCGATGTTCCTGATGATGCGCCGCGCCTTCGACGAACTCGGCTACCGGCGCTATGAGTGGAAATGCGACAGCCTGAACGCGCCCTCGCGCCGCGCCGCCTTGCGTTATGGCTTCCGCTTCGAGGGCATCTTCCGCCAGGCCGTGGTCTATAAGGGCCGCAGCCGCGACACCGCCTGGTTTGCGATCACCGATCAGGAATGGCCAAGGGTGCGGGCGGCGTTCGAGGCCTGGCTCGACCCGGCGAATTTCACCCCGGCCGGGGCGCAGCGCCGCCCGCTCGCCGCGTATCATGCGCCTGGAGATACGCCGCCAGCGGGTCCATGATCTGGAGCAGCATGTTGTCCCAGGAAAACCGCGCCGTGATCTCGCGCGCGCGGGCGATCAAATCCGGGCGCCGCTTGGGCGGGTTCTCCTGCAC
>JAKCCP010000200.1 GCA_021841985.1 Pseudomonadota bacterium
CGATGCCCTCTCGCGCGGGGCGCAATTGAACGCGCATGACGTGCTTGGCGAGACGCCGCTCGAACTCGCGGTCGATCTCGGCTGGCACGCGATCGCGTTCACCCTGCTTTCGATGCGCGGCGCGGCGAGCGGGGATGACGGCGCGCAAGGCGGGGTTGCGGATGTTTCGGTGCTGAGCCGCGCCGAGACCAGGGCGGCGGCGATCACACGGCTGCCGGAGGCGGCGCCGCGTGGCGGGGCGCGTTTTGCGCTGAGCGACGCCGGCGCTATCCAAACCGCCGCCGAGGACGCCTTCGCCGGCACGCCCAACCCGGCTTCGGGCTTTCTCGGCTTTGCCGTGCCGCGTTGACTTGTGCCGATGTGACGGGTGTTTTCTTGGAGGAGAGGGGTTGATGACGAACGGAAAGCACGGCCCGGCGCGGCGATGGCTGGCGGCGGGGTTGGCCGCGGTTCTGTTCGCGCCTGGGCTCGCCGCCGCCGCCGAACCGTGCGCGCGACCGGCGGACAAGGGCGCGTTCGATGTCGCGGCGCTGAAGAGCCGGCTGATGATCACCGCGCTGACCTGCAACGCGCATGACCAATACAATGATTTCGTCAGCCACTATCGCGTCGCCCTCGATCAGCAGGACAAGATCCTCGACGCCTATTTCGCCCGTGCCTATGGCCGCGCGGCGCGCAAGCATCACGACGATTACACGACGCTGCTCGCCAATACCCTCTCCGAGCAGGGGCTGAAGCAGGGGACGGGGTTCTGCGACCAAAATCTCGGCGCTTTCTCACAGGTGATGGCGCTTCACGACGGCGCGGCGCTTCCCGATTTCGCGGCGGCGCAAGCGATCGTGCAGCCGGTTTCGCTCACCCTCTGCCCGGCCGCGCCACCGACGAAAGCCAAGGCGAAGACAAAATCCCAAGCCCAAAAATCCCAAACCCAGAAATCCCAAGCCCAGAAATCATCATCGTAGCCGTCGCGACCCGAAAGAAAGGGCGCCGCGTCAGGGTGTCGCCCGGTTGCGGATCGCCGCGAGCACGCTCTCGGGGGTGATGGGCAGAGCCGCGACCCGCGCGCCGAGCGGCGCCAGCGCGTCGTTCACGGCATTCAGCACCGCCGCCGCCGCGCCCGCGGTTCCCGCCTCGCCCGCGCCCTTGGCGCCGATGGCGGATTCGGCGGTTGGCGAACAAAGATGGGCGATCTCGATATCCGGCATCCCGGCCGCCATCGGCACCAGATAATCGGCGAGATTGGCGTTCTGGAGCTGGCCCTCGGCGTCGTAGCGGCAATGTTCGAGGAGGGCCGCCCCGAGCCCCTGGACCACGCCGCCGCGAATCTGCTCATCGACGAGGCGGGGATTGATCACCCGCCCGCAATCCTCGACCACGAAATGCCGGAGCAGCGTGACCGCGCCGGTCTCGCGGTCGAGTTCGAGATAAGCGGCCTGCACACCGTTGGTGAAGGCAAAGGGGTAGTCGCGCGGCACGTAATGGCGGGTTGCGATCAATTCCGGATGCAGGCCCGCGGGGAGGGTGTCTGGGCGGAAATAGACGACCCGCGCGAGTTCGGAAAGGTCCAGACGGACGCGGCCGGTTTCACGATCGACGATGATATTTTCGGCAATATCCAGGCTTTCCGGCGCGGCCTGCAAGATGGCGCCGGCGACGGCGAGGATCTGCGCCCGCAAGGATGCCGCGGCGCGCCAGGCGGCCTCGCCGGCGATGCCCGCCCCGCGTGATGCCCAGGTGCCGCCGCCATAGGGAGTGGTATCGGTATCGCCGAGCGCAACGCGCACCCGCGCCATCGTCACGCCGAGCGCGCTCGCCGCGATCTGCGCGATCATCGTCGCACTACCCTGGCCCTGCTCGGTGACGCTGCTCTGGACGGTGACGTTGCCGCTGGCATCGAGCCGGACGACGGCGCCGTCCTGCGAGGAGATCCGCGCCCCGCCGACGCCATAGAACGCGGCGCCGGGATTGGTGATCTCGACGAAGCTCGCAAAGCCGATGCCGCGCAGAATTCCCCGCCCGCGGAGCCGCGCCTGTTCGGCGCGCAACACCGGGTAATCCATCATCGCCGCGATCTTGTCATGCGCCGCCTGATGCGAGAGCAATTCGAAACGCAAACCGGTTGCCGAGGTGCAGGGATAGGCGTCATCGGCGATGAGATTGCGCCGACGCATCTCCAAAGGATCGAGCCCGAGCGCCGCCGCGGCGCGGTCGACCAGCGATTCCGTCACCGTGGTCGCGATCGGGTGGCCGACGGCGCGGTATTGGCTCATCGGTGTCTTGGTCTGGAACACGACCCGGGCGCGGGCGCGGTAATGGGCGAAATCATAGGGCGCGCCGACGAGATTGACGACCTGATTGGCTTCCACCGCGCTGGTGCGGGGATAGACGGAATAGGGGCCGATGCCGGTGAGATCGTCGATCTCGAAGGCGGTGATGCGGCCGTCTTGGGTGACGCCGATCCGGGCGGTGACGCGATGGTCGCGGGCATGGATGTCGGCGGCGAAACTCTCCAGCCGGTCGGCGACGAACTTCACCGGCCGGGCGAGCAGGCGGGCGAGGGTGACGGTCGCCATCTCGTCGGGATAGGCATGGACCTTGATCCCGAAGGAGCCGCCGACGTCATGGCAGATCACGCGCACCTGGGACTCGGCCAGACCGAGCTGGGTCGCGTAGATGTTTTGCAGCATGTGCGGCGCTTGCGTGCCCTGATGCACCGTGAGCCGCTCCGCCCCCGGATCCCATTCGGCGAGCACCGCGCGCGGCTCGAGCGTAACCCCGGTATGGCGGCCAAAGGACAATGTCTCGGTGATGACGTGATCGGCGCCGGCAAACGCGGCATCGACCGCGCCGGCCTCGAGCCGCCGTTCGAAGGCGAGATTGTCGCCGAGTTCGGGATGCAGAACCAAGGCGCCGGGGGCGAGGGCCGCTTCGGGATCGGTGAGGGCGGGCAGCGGCTCATAATCGACCACGACCAGCTCGGCGGCGTCCTCGGCCAGCGCCCGGCTTTCGGCGACGATGGCGGCGACGGCTTCGCCCTGCCAGCAGGCGCGCGCGATCGCGAGCGGGTATTGCGGCGCCGATTTCAGCCCCTTGAGATGGCTGAGCACGCCCACCCAGGGACGGACATGCGGGACGAGATCGGCGCCGGTAAAGACCGCGACCACCCCCGGCAGGGCGCGTGCCGGCGCGGTGTCGATGGCGAGGAGGCGGGCATGGGCGTGGGGCGAGCGCAGAAAGACGACATGGAGCATGCGCGGCAGGGCGAGATCCGAGACGAAGCGCCCGCCGCCGCGCGCCAGCCGCGCCGCATCCGGCCGCGGCACGGCGCGGCCGATATAGGAGTTCGGCCGATCGAGCGGCGAAAGCCCGTTTGTCTCCGTCATCCGCGGCTCCTCCAGGATCGGGACATTCCCCAGGGTAAGCGGTAAGGCCAACCGGCGATGTCCGTCAAATCCAGCTTGGCTGGCGAGAAAATCAGCGGCGCGCGGTTCGCCGTATCTTCGCGCCCGGCTTGCCGGTCGCGCGCGCGGTATGGTATGGAGCGCCGTCCAGCGGCCCGAGGGCCAGCCTTGGGGGATAGTTTAGCGGTAGAACTCCCGGCTCTGACCCGGGCAGCCTTGGTTCGAATCCAGGTCCCCCAGCCAGACCCCCACCACGCCACCGGGATCATTGATTTTCCGGGATCATTGATTTTACGGCGTCATCGCTGGCCCGCGCGCGGTCATCTCACGATGCCTCTGGCCCGGGCGCGGTCGAAATCCTTCTCCCAGAGCGCGACGATGATCGTTGCGAGACTGTTCCCGATCACGTTGATCACGGCCCGCGGCGGATTGACGAACCGGTCGACGCCGAGGAGTAGGACGATGCCGGCCAGCGGGATCGTGTTCATCGTCGCGAGTGTCGCGGCGAGGGTGACGAAGCCGGCGCCGGCGACGCCGGCGGAGCCTTTCGAGGTGAGCATCAGCACGAGAAGGATCACCCCCTCCTGCCCGAGGGTCAGCGGCGTTCCGGTCGCCTGGGCGATGAACAGCGCGGCGAGCGAAAGATAGATCGCGGTGCCATCGGCGTTGAACGTGATGCCGGCGGGCACGACGAGACCGACCACGCTGCGCGGGCAGCCGATCGCCTCGAGCTTTTCCATCACCTGGGGCAGCACGGATTCGGAGGCCGAGGTGCTGAACACGATCAGCAATTCCTCGCGCAGGTAGGAGAGCAGCGCAAAAAGCCTGATCCCGGCGAGGCGCGCGACGATCCCGAGCACGACGACGATGAACAGCGCCGAAGTGGCATAGACGCAGACGACGAATTCGCCGAGTGCCGCGACTCCGCCCAAGCCGTATTTGCCAATCGTGAAGGCCATGCCGCCGAACGCCGCGAGCGGGGCGAGGTACATGACGATCCGCACGATGCCGAACAGCGCGCCCGCGACCTGGTCGAGGAGATCGACCAAGCCCCGCAGCTTCTCGCCCATCTGGGCCAGGGCGACGCCGAACAATACGGCAAACAGGATCACCTGCAGCATGTCGTTCCTGGCGAAGGCCATGGTGATGCTGGTCGGGATCAGGTTGAGGAGGAAGCCCTGCACGGTCATCTGGGTCGCGGCTTGGGCATAATCGGCCACCAGATTGGCATCGAGCGAGTGGGGATCGACGTGCATCCCGGCCCCTGGCCGCACGAGCACGGCGGCGAGCGCCCCCATGGCCAGTGAAATCGTCGAAAGCACCTCGAAATAGACGATCGCCTTGATGCCCACCCGGCCGACCTCGCGCAGGTTGCCCATCCGCGCGATGCCGACGACGACGGTCGCGAAGATCACCGGCGCCAGCAGCATGCGGATCAACTTGACGAATCCGCCGGCGAGGAACGCGGTTTCGGCGGCGGCATGAGGCCAGACGATGCCGACGACCGCGCCGAGAACCGCACCGATCAGCACCTGGAACCAAAGCGGCCCGAGCGTGAATTTCGGCGTCGTGATGCCGCCGGGCCCCGGCGCCGGGCGCTCAGGCACTGAGTTCGGCCATGATCGTGTGGAGATCACTCTTGCCTTCGAAGCCGATGCCCGGAAGCGGCGGCAGGGTGACAT
>JAKCCP010000308.1 GCA_021841985.1 Pseudomonadota bacterium
CGATCTCGGCGAATTGATCGCCGCCGGGGAGATGCTCGGCGGCCTGCTCGGCGAGCGCGCCGTCCGCGCCCTCGGCATCGCGCCGGGCGCCGCCGAAAGCTACGGCAAGGCGGCGATCGTCGGGGAGGACGGCGAACTCGAACACGCCGCCGCCATCCTCCACCCGAAACTCGGCGCGCCGCTGCGGCGGGCGGTGGAAAAGGGCGCAGCCCTCGTCCCCAGCGCGAAAAAACGCGGCGGCATGGGCACCGCGATCGACGTGCCGCTCGGCCACAAGGACGCGGCCTTCGTGCGCAGCCATTTCGATGCGATGGAGGTGCGCGTTCCCGACGCGCCGCGGCGCGACGAGATCGTCGTCGTCGTGGTAGTGACGGATAGTGGCCGGCCGCTGCCACGCATCGGCGGGCTTCAGGTCAACGAGATCGAAGGCAAGGACGGATTGCGATGAACAAAACCTCTCTCTCGCGGCGCGCGCTGCTCGCCGCCGGCACCGCGGCGCTCGCAGCACCCAGGCTCGCCCGCGCCGATAGCAGCGCGCCAATCCGCATCGGCGAGATCAATTCCTACAGCGCCATCCCGGCCTTCACCCTCCCCTATCGCAATGGCTGGCAACTGGCGCTCGAACACGTCAACGCCGCCGGCGGCGTCCGCGGGCGGACGCTCGAGGTGATCTCGCGCGATGACGCCGGCAAGCCCCAGGACGCCGTCCGTCTCGCCGGCGAATTGCTGGAGAGCGACAAGGTCGATCTCCTCGCCGGCGGCTTTCTCTCCAATGTCGGCCTCGCGCTTTCGGATTTCTCGGCCCAGAAGCAGGTGATCTACATCGCCGGCGAGCCGCTGACCGATGCCCTGGTGTGGCAGAAGGGGCAGAAATTCTGCTTTCGCCTCCGCCCCTCGACCTATGTCCAGGCGGCGATCCTGGTCGAGGAAGCGGCGAAACTGCCCGCCAAGCGCTGGGTCAGCGTCGCGCCCAATTACGAATACGGCCAATCGGCGGTGAAATGGTTCTCCGAGCTGCTCAAGGCCCGCCGCCCGGATGTCGAGTTCGTCGCCGCGCAATGGCCGGCGCTCGGCCATATCGATGCCGGCGCGGTCGCCGAGGCGCTGGCGAGCGCCAAGCCGGACGCCATCTACAACGTCACCTTCGGCCCCGATCTCACCAATTTCGTCCGCCAGGGCAACACCCGGGGCCTGTTCGAGGGGCGTTCGGTGGTCTCGCTGCTCACCGGCGAGCCGGAATATCTCGACCCGCTCGGCGATGAGACACCACCCGGCTGGATCGTCACCGGCTACCCCTGGGCGAGCCTTGATACCCCGGCGCATGTCGCGTTCCGCGATGCCTATCAGAAGAAGTTCAACGATTATCCGCGCATGGGCTCGGTGGTCGGCTATTCGCTGATCCAGGCGATCGCCGCCGGCCTCAGCCGCGCCGGCGGGATGACGCCGGACCAGCTCGCCGGCGGGTTCGCCGGCGCCGCGTTCGAGACGCCCTTCGGCCAGGCGCTGTTTCGCCCCCTCGATCACCAATCGACGCTCGGCACCTTCCTCGGCAAGACCGCGCTCCGGGACGGCAAGGGGGTGATGGTCGATTGGCGCTATGTCGATGGCGCCGCGGTCATGCCGCCGGACGCGGAGGTGCGCAAGCTCCGCCCCGGCGCCGGCTGACGATGGCGGGGACGGGCCAGATCCTCATCCCGCTGCTGACCGGGCTCGCCGACGCGGCGGGGCTGTTCTTCGTCGCCTCCGGGCTCACGGTGATTTTCGGCGTGACCCGGGTGGTGAATTTCGCCCATGGCAGCCTCACCATGCTCGGCGCCTATTGCGGCTGGAGCCTGATCAGCCGCTTGCCGCCGACCCCGCTCGGTTTCGCGCTCGGCGCGCTGGCGACGATGGCCATTCTGGCGGTGATCGGCGCCGGGCTCGAGATCGGCCTCCTGCGCCGGGTCTATCGCGCGCCGGAATTGTTCCAGCTTCTCGCGACCTTCGGCGTCGTCCTGATGGCCCAGGACATCGTGCAGTGGCTATGGGGGGTCGAGGATCTCGCGCTCCGCCGGCCGCCCTGGCTGCGCGCTTTCGTGACCCTCGGCGGGGCGCGCTTCCCGCGCTTCGACCTCGTCGTCATCACGCTGTTCCCGCTGGTCTTTCTCCTGCTCTGGCTATTGTTCACGCGCACCCGCTGGGGGCGGCTGGTGCGCGCGGCGACCGAGGATCGCGAGATGGTGGCGGCGCTCGGCGTCGATCAGCGTCTGTTGTTCACCTCGGTGTTCGCGCTCGGCGCGGCGCTCGCCGGTCTCGGCGGCGTGCTCATGCTGCCCGACGCCTCGGCCAATCTCGGGATGGATCTGACGACGGTCACCGATGCCTTCGTCGTCGTCGTGGTCGGCGGCCTCGGGAGCCTCCCGGGCGCGGCCCTGGCGAGCCTGCTGATCGGGCTGTTGCAGGCGTTCGGCATCATGCTGGTGCCGCGCGCGACCTTGGCGCTGGTGTTCGTGGTGATGGCGGTGGTGCTGGTGCTGCGCCCGAACGGCCTGCTCGGCCGGCCGCCGGGGCGGGACGGCGGCGGCGGCGAGGCGCGGGCGCTGGTGCGGCCGGCGCCGGCAGTACTCCGCCGGTTCGGCCTCGCCGTCCTCGTGCTCGCCGCCTTGGCGCCGCTTTTTCTCGGCCCCTACGCGCTCGCCGTCGGGACCGAGATGCTGATCGCCATGCTGTTTGCGGCGAGCCTCCATTTCATGATGGGGCCGGGCGGCATGGCGAGTTTCGGCCACGCCGCCTGGTTCGGCATCGGCGCTTATGCCAGCGCCTTCGCGGTCCATCTGCTCGCGGCACCGATGCCGCTCGGGCTTTTGCTCGCGCCGCTCGCGGCGGGCGCGATGGCCGCCCTCTTCGGCGCCTTCGTCGTCCGTCTCTCGGGCGTCTATCTCGCCATGCTGACCCTCGCCTTCGCGCAAATCGTCTGGGCGATCGCGTTTCAATGGGTCGATCTCACCGGCGGCGATAATGGCATCCTCGGGGTCTGGCCGGCGCGGTGGGCGGCGGGACCGCGCGGGTTCTACTGGCTCGCGCTGGCCCTTGCGGTTGCCGGCACGCTCGGCCTGCGCGTGATCCTCGCCGCCCCGTTCGGCCACGCGCTGCGCGGGGGGCGCGATTCCCGACGGCGGGCCGAGGCGATTGGCTTGCCCGTGACCGCTATCCAACTCGCCGCCTTCGCGCTCTCCGGCGCGCAAGCGGGGCTCGCCGGCGGGCTTTACGCCTATGCCAAGGGCAGCGTTTTCCCGACCTATATCAGCCTCGGCCACTCGGTCGATGCGCTGCTCATGGTCCTCCTCGGCGGGGTCGCGACGATGAGCGGGCCGATCGTCGGCGCGCTCGCCTATACCGGGCTCTATGACGTGCTGCTGAGCGCGACCAGCCTCTGGCGGCTGGTCTTGGGGGCGGCGATCATCGTGCTCGTGCTCGCGGCCCCGGAGGGCATCGCCGGCGGGGCGCTGAAACTCTGGCAAAGGGTCCGCCCGGCATGAAGCCAGCATGAAGCCATTGGGGCCGGTGCTCGCGGTCGCGGGCCTCGCCAAGAGCTTCGGCGGCGTCGCCGCCGTCCAGGACGTGACCTTCGCGGTGGCGCGCGGCGAGATGCTGGCCCTGATCGGGCCCAACGGCGCCGGCAAATCGACCTGCTTCAACCTGCTGAGCGGCCAGATCCGCCCTGATCGCGGCGCGGTTTTTCTCGATGGCGAGGTCGTCACCGGCCTCTCGCCGCGGGCCATCTGGCGCCGCGGCGTCGGGCGGACGTTTCAGATCACCGCGACCTTCGCCTCGATGACTGTCCGCGAAAACGTGCAAATGGCGCTGATCTCGCATCATCGCCGGGTCTGGCGCTTTCGCCGCCCGGCGCGGCAGTATTTCGCCGCCGAGGCCGACGTCCTGCTCGATCCGGTCGGCATGCGCGATCAGGCCGGGCGCGCCGCCGGCGAACTCGCCTATGGTGATTTGAAGCGCCTCGAACTCGCGATCGCGCTCGCCCACGCGCCGCGTCTCCTGCTGATGGACGAGCCCACCGCCGGGATGGCGCCGGCCGAGCGCGGCGGGCTGATGGCGCTCGCCCGCCGCCTCGCCGCCGAGCGCGCGATCGCGGTTCTGTTCACCGAGCATGACATGGACGTGGTGTTCGGCGTCGCCGACCGCATCCTGGTGCTCGATCGCGGCCGGCTGATCGCGGAGGGGAGTGGCGCCGAGATCCGCGCCGATGCCCGGGTGCGCGCGGTCTATCTCGGCTCGGGCGCGACCAGCGGCGGGCATTGAGGGATGACGGCGGAGACGGCGCTGCTCGCGGTCGAGGATCTGGCCACTTTCTACGGCCGGGCGCAGATTCTGCACGGGATTGCCTTCACCTGCGGCGCCGGCGAGGTGGTGGTGCTGCTTGGACGCAACGGCGCCGGCAAAAGCACGACGATGAAATCGCTGATCGGCCTGCTGCGCCCGGCGAAGGGACGGATCACCTTTGCCGGCACCGACATCACCGGCGCCGAGCCGCACCGGATCGCCCGCCTCGGCCTCGGCTATGTGCCCGAGGAGCGGCGCGTCTTCGCCGGGCTTTCGGTCGCCGAAAACCTCGATATCGGCCGTCAGGCGCCGCGCCCGGGGCTCGCGCCATGGACCCCGGCGCGGCTTTACGCGCTATTCCCCAATCTCGCCGCCGCCCGCGACCGCGCGGCCGGGCAGATGAGCGGCGGCGAGCAGCAGATGCTCGCCATCGCCCGCACGCTGATGGGCAATCCGCGCCTGGTCCTGCTCGATGAGCCGAGCGAGGGGCTCTCGCCGCTGATCGTCGAACACATGGCGGCGGCCATTCTCGCGCTGAAGGCGGAGGGGGTCGGGATCGTGCTCGCCGAGCAGAATCTGCATTTCGCCGAGCGCCTCGGCGATCGCGCGGTGGTGATCGAAAAAGGCTCGGCGGTGTGGGCGGGAAGCCTCGCCGCCCTCGCCGCCGACGACGCCGCCCGCCAGCGCTTCCTCGCCGTCGGGGTCGAGACCTGATGCCCGGAGAGCAGGGTGCCCGCGCCCGTCGGAAGG
>JAKCCP010000408.1 GCA_021841985.1 Pseudomonadota bacterium
GGATATCACCCCGCCCGATATCGCGATTCTGGCGGCGCCGCTCGATGACCCGCGCGCGGTGCTCGGCGCCCTCGCCGCGCGCGGCTGCTTTGCCGCGATCGCGACCGCGATGATGCCGGGGTTGCGCCAAGCGGCGCGGGCGAGCGGGGTGCGGGTGCTCGGCCCCGGTTCGTTCGGGCTCGCCATCCCCGCGCTCGGGCTGAACGCGACCCTCGGCCATCTCCCGGTGCCGGCGGGACGCACCGCGCTGGTGTCGCAATCCGCCGCCCTCTGCCGCGCCGTGCTCGACTGGGCGGGGCCGAACGGGGTCGGCTTCTCGCATATCGTCGGCATCGGCGGCAATGCCGATATCGGCTTCGGCCTGACGCTGGACTGGCTCGCGCGCGACCCCGCAACCGGCGCCATCCTGCTCGATATCCGCCGGCTCAAGAGCCCGCGCGCCTTCATCTCCGCCGCCCGCGCGGCGTCCCGCCTGCGGCCGGTGGTGGCACTTTGCGCCGGCGGCAAGCTGCGCGATGCCGAGAGCGAAGCCCTCGCCGTGCCCGGGGCCGGCGCCGAAGCCGCTTTCGCCGCCGCCGGGCGACGCGCCGGCCTCCTCGTCGTCAACCGGCTCGAGGATCTGCTCGCCGCCGCCGAAACCCTGAGCCGCGCGCCCCCCCTCACCCGCGAGCCGCTCGCCATCGTCACCACCGCCATCGCCCCCGGCGAAATGGCGGCGGACGAGGCGCTTCGCCTCGGCATTCCGCTGTATCGTCTGCCGCCCGCCACCCGGGCGGCGCTGGAGCGGAAACTGCCGCGCGAACTCGCCGGCCAGGGCGGCGCCCATGAGCCGCTCTATATCGGCCTCGACCAACCGGCGCGATTCGCCGCCGCGGTGGAACGCCTCGCCGCCGCCCCCGAGATCGGCGGCGTCCTCGCCGTTTTTACCCCGCCGCAGCAGCGCCAGAGCCCGGCCGAGGCCGAGGCCTGGGCCACCCACATCGCAGCCAGCGCGCGCGCCATCAAGCGGCCGCTCCTGGTCGCGGCGATGGGCGAAACCACCGCCGCTCCGCTCCGCCGCCGCCTCGCCGATGCCGGATTGCCGGTGTTCGCGACGCCGGAGCAGGCGGTGCACGGGTTTCACCATCTCCTCCAGCATCGTCGCAATCGCCAAGCGGCGCGCGAATTGCCGCCGAGCACCGTGCTCCGCCTGCTCCCCGACCGGGCCGCGGCGAAGCGGGTTTTCGCCAAGGCGCGCCAGGCCGGACGCCTCGCCTTGCTGCAAGACGAGGCGATGGCGATGCTCTCCGCCTATGATGTGCCGGTGGTGCCGACGCGGGCGACGGCAAGCCCCGAGGATGCCGGGGTGGCGGCGACGATGCTCGGCTTTCCGATCGCGCTCAAGCTCCGCCGCACGGCAAAGCCCGGCGCGCCGAGCGTCGTTCTCGATCTCGCCGATGCCGCCGCCGTGACCCGCGCCGCCGAGCGGATGGCCGCGAGGCAGGAGCGCGGGCATGGTTTTCTCGTCCAGCGCCAGATCCGCCGCGCCCGCGAATTTTCGATCACCCTCGGCGATGACGCGGTGTTCGGCCCGATGCTCGGCTTCGGCCTCGGCGGCAGCGCCGGCGCCCTGCTCGACGAAAGCGTGGTCGATCTTCCGCCGCTCAACCTGCCGCTCGCGCATGCGCTGATCGCGCGCTCGCGCCTCGCCCTTATGCTCGGCGCGTTTCGGGAATTTTCTCCGGCGAACAGCGACGCCATCGCCGAAACCCTGGTGCGGGTCTCGCAATTGGTGGTCGATTTTCCCGAGATCGCGACATTGCGCATCGATCCCCTGTTCGTCGATGGCGAGGGGGTCATGGTCGGCGACGCCGGGCTCACGCTGCGCCCGGCCGGAAGCGCCGCACAGCTCGCCATTCCGCCTTACCCCGCCGAACTCGAGGAGACCTGGACGGCCGGCGGCGAGACGCTGCTGATCCGCCCGATCCGCCCCGAGGACGCCGAGGCGCATGGCGCGTTCTTCCAGCGCCTCTCCCCGGAAGACATCCGCTATCGCTTCTTCTCGCCGATGCGCGCCCTCGCGGCCGAGCAGATGGCCCGCATGACGCAAGTCGACTACCAGCGCGAAATCGCCTTCATCGCCGTCCGCCAAACCACCGGCGAGACCGTCGCGGTCGCCCGGCTGGTGCGCGAACTCGATGAAAACAGCAGCGAATTCGCGATCATCGCGCAGCCGGACATGAAGGGCAAGGGACTCGCCTCGCATCTCATGCGCCGCCTCATCGACTGGGCGCGCGGGCAGGGCATGACCGAGATCATCGGCCAGATCCTGGCCGATAACGCGCCGATGCTCGCCTTCGTCCGCCATCTCGGCTTTTCGCTCCATCGCCTGCCGGGCGAGGACGACGTGCTCGAAGCAAGGCTTTCCCTCTCCCCGCCGGCAAACGCCGAAAACGCGGTGCCCTGACGGGATTTTATGCGTTTTTGATGCGCCGTTGCGAAAAGCCATATCGCTTTTTGACGTCTATTTTCACTAGGCTGGCACGCTCGCGAAACAAGCCCAAGGAGGGGTGCGTGTTGGATGTTGTGTTCATCGTTCTCGGCGCCGGCGGCATCCTGCTGATGATCGCCTATGCCGATTTCTGCGCGCGGATCTGAGCGATGCTCGATCTCGTTCTCGGCGGCGCCGTCGCGCTCGCATTGTTCATCTATCTGCTCTGGGCGCTGATCCGGCCAGAGGACCTGATCTAAAGACCTGATCTGAGGGGCATTTTCCATGACAATCAGTGGCTGGGCCGAGATTTGTCTCGTGCTCGCTCTCATCGTGCTCGCCGCCTGGCCGGTGGGGCTCTATATCGCCCGCATCGCCGACGGCGAGCGGAGCTTTCTCCATCCCGTTCTCGGCCCGATCGAGCGCGGATTTTATGCGCTGGCCGGCGTCGATCCGGCGCGCGGCATGGACTGGCGGGGCTATGCCGTCGCGCTCATTCTGCTCAACACGCTCCATTTCCTGATGCTGTACGCGATGCTGCGGCTGCAATTCTATCTTCCGCTCAATCCCGATCATCTCGCCGGGATGTCGCCGCGGCTCGCCTTCAACACCGCGATGAGCTTCGTCACCAACACCAACTGGCAGGCCTATGGCGGCGAGACGACGCTTTCGCCCGGCAGCCAGATGTGGGGGCTCACCTCGCATATGTTCGTCTCGGCGGCGACCGGCATCGCCGCCGCCCTCGCCATCTCGCGCGCCTTCGCCGCGGGCGGGATGAAAACGCTCGGCAATTTCTGGGCCGACATGACGCGCATCGTGCTCTATCTCCTGCTGCCGATCGCGGTCGTCGGGGCGATCGTGCTGGTCGCGCTCGGCGTGCCGCAGACGCTCGCGACCCACGCCGACGCGACGACGCTGGAAGGGATGAAGCAGACCATTTCGCTGGGTCCGGTCGCGTTCATGGAGGTGATCAAGGAACTCGGCACCAATGGCGGCGGCTACTTCAACGCGAACTCCGCCCATCCGTTCGAAAATCCCAACGCCTGGTCCACAATGTTCGAAGCCTGGCTGGTGTTCCTCATTCCGATCGCGCTCACCTTCACGTTCGGGCGCATCGTCAAGGATGCGCGCCAGGGGTATGCGCTGCTCGCGGTGATCGGCATTTTCGTCATCGCCGCGATCGCCATCGCCTATGCGGCGGAAGCCGGGGGCAATCCGCTGCTCACGGCACTCGGCGTCGATCCCGCGCAAGGCAACATGGAGGGGAAGGAACTCCGTTTCGGCATTCCGCTCTCGGTCCTCTTCAACGTCATCACCACCGCGAGTTCCTGCGGCGCGGTGAACGCGATGCTGGACAGCTACATGCCGCTCGGCGGCATGACCTCGATGTTCCTGATCCAGCTTGGCGAGATCGTGCCCGGTGGGGTCGGCTCGGGGCTGTACGGCCTGCTGGTCTTCGCCCTCATCGCGGTGTTCGTCGCCGGGCTCATGGTCGGGCGGACGCCGGAATATCTCGGCAAGAAGATCCAGGCGAAGGAAGTCAAACTCGCGATGCTCGCGGTGCTGATCCTGCCGCTCGCGATCCTCGGCTTCGCGGCGCTCTCGCTGGTCGTGCCTGCGGCCACCGCTTCCCTCGGCAATGCCGGGCCGCACGGGCTTTCCGAAATGCTCTATGCCTTCACGTCGGCGACCGGCAATAACGGCAGCGCTTTTGCAGGGCTCACCGCCGACACCCCCTGGCTCGATACCACGATCGGCATCGCCATGCTGCTCGGCCGCTTTGCCTTTCTCATCCCGGTGCTGGCGATCGCCGGCTCGCTTGCGGAAAAAGTGAAAGTGCCGGCCTCGTCGGGCACGTTTCCGACCCACGGGCCGCTTTTCGTCGGGCTGCTCTGCGGCGTCATCGTGATCATGGGCGGATTACAGTTCATGCCCGCGCTCTCGCTCGGCCCGCTCGCCGAGCACTTCACGCTGCTCGCCGGCAAGACGTTCTGAGGAGATCAACGATGGCCACCCACGCCAAAGCCGCCGCACCCGCCCTGTTCGAAGGGTCCATTCTCTCCCGCGCCGCCGGCGATTCGTTCCGCAAGCTCAATCCCGTGCAACTGATCCGCAACCCGGTGATCTTCGTCACCGAGGTGATCTCGGCCCTCGTCACCGTGCTCGGTCTCCGCAATCTCGCGACCGGCGCGCCTTGGGGCTTTGCCATCGCGATCGCTTTTTTCCTGTGGCTCACGGTATTGTTCGCGACCTTCGCCGAGGCGGTGGCGGAAGGGCGCGGGCGCGCGCGGGCGGAGAGCTTGCGCCGCGCCCGCACCGAGACGATGGCCAAACGCCTGCCCAACCAAGCCGATCGGGCTATTTTCCAGCCGGTCCCGGCGAGCGATCTCACCGTCGGCGATCACGTCCTGGTCGAGGCCGGTGATCTCATTCCTTCCGATGGCGATGTCGTCCAAGGGATGGCGAGCGTCAACGAAAGCGCGATCACCGGCGAATCGGCGCCGGTGATCCGCGAATCCGGCGGCGATCGCAGCGCCGTCACCGGGGGGACGCAGATCGTCTCCGACTGGCTCGTCGTGCGCATC
>JAKCCP010000021.1 GCA_021841985.1 Pseudomonadota bacterium
CATTCTCGGCGCTAAACTCGCCGCTCCCGAGCGGGTGTGCGTCTCGGTCTGCGGCGATGGCGGCTTCACCATGACCCCGCATGTGCTTTGCACCGCGGTCGAATACGATATCCCCTGCATCTGGGTGATCTGGAACAACTTCGCCTGGGGCGCCATCCGCGACATCCAATACGGCCTGTTCGGCGGGCGCGAGATCGGCACGGCGTTTTATGCCGGCGAGAACCGCGCCCCCTACAATCCCGATTTCGCCGCCCTCGCCCGCGCCCATGGCGTCGAGGGGGTGACCATCACCCGCATCCAGGATCTCGCGCCGGCGCTGGCGCACGCTATCGCGACCGGAAAACCGTATGTGCTCGACGTCCATGTCGATGCCGAGGTGCGCCCGCCGGCGACCGGCGCCTGGGCGCTGCCGCCGGTTCCGCACAAGGAGCCGGCGTTCGGCCAGCGCCTGCGCGCGGCCGAGATTTTTCCGGGCATGGGCGGCGAAGCGCGTCCATGATGGCGAAATCATAATGGCTCCGGCTGCAACCGGAGCGCGACCCAGGGGAGGGATGAGAATGGCAAAGAACGGATGCGCCCGGACGATGGGACGGCGGGCCGCGGGCATGGCAACCCTCGCCGCCATGTGGGTCGCCCTTGGCGCGGCCCCGGCGGCGCGGGCGGCGGAGGACGGGCCGATCCGGATCGGCTGCTCGATCACCGAGACCGGTCCCTATTCCCCGCCCGCCGTTTTCGAGTTGCAGGGCTACCGGCTCGCCGCCGAGGAAATCAACCAGGCTGGCGGCGTGCTCGGGCGCAAGGTCGAGATCGTGAATTATGACGATCAGGGCAATCCCTCGACCGCGGTGCAGCTCTATCAGAAACTGATCTATTCCGACCGCGTCGATCTGCTGCTCAGCCCCTACGAGACCGATCTGATGTCGGCGGTGGCGCCCCTGGTCACGCGGGCGAAGAAGGTGATGCCCTCGCTCGGCGCCAATGTCGATGCGTTCCAGGGGCAATTCCCCTATCTCGTGCAGGCGATCACGCAAACGCCGCGCTACATGGGCCCGGCGATCGATCTCGCCGCGAGCCGTGGCTACAAGACCATCGCCCTCCTCATCCAGAACACCCAATTTCCGCAACAACTCGCCCGCGGCATCGAGGCGGAGGCGACGGCGAAGGGCATGCGCGTCGTCTTCAAGGAAAGCTTCCCGCCGACCACCACCGATTTCAGCGCCCTCGTCCTCAAGGCCGCCGAGACGCATCCGGACGTGATCGTCGGCGCGACCTATCTCGCCGATTCGGAAGGCATAGTGCGCGCCGCCAAGGCGCAGAACATCAACGCCAGGATGTTCGCCTTCAGCATCGGCCCGGTCGAGCCGGAATTCGGCCGCGGTCTCGGCGACGCGGCGAATGGCGTGTTCGGCACCACGCTCTATTTCCCGACCCTGCACACGGCGGGGAATGCCGAGTTCGTCGCCGGATTCCAGGCCAAATTCGGCCGCGCGCCGGATTATCACGCCGCCGTCGCCTATGGCAGCCTCAAGGTTCTGGCCGAGGCGGTACGTAAAGTCGGTAGTCTCGATCAGGATAAAATCCGCGATGCCCTGCTTGCGACATCGGTGGATACGGTCGCCGGGCATTTCCAGTTGAGCCCGACCGGCCTCCAGATCGGCTATACCAGCTACGTCCTGCAATGGCAGAACGGGCGACAGGCGCTGGTCTGGCCCGCCGATCAGGCGAGCGCCGCGCCGGAATTGCCGCATGGCGCCTGGTAGCGGCGCGCCGTGGCCAGCCCAATGGTCAGTATCATCGCCCTGGTCCTTCTCGGCCTGCTCTGGGGCGGCGTCTATCTGCTGATGGCCGAGGGGCTGAACCTGATCTATGGCGTGATGAAGGTGGTCAATCTCGCCCATGGCGATCTGATCGTGCTCGGCGGCCTGCTCGCCTATACCTTGTTCGCCCATGTCGGGCTCACGCCGATCACCGCCCTGCTGCCGGTCGCGCTGGTCTTGTTCGCGCTGGGGGCGGCGGTTCAGTGGGGCATCCTCGAGCGCATTCCGCTCGGCGGCGCGGAGGGCGAGCTGCGCACCCTGCTCGCCACCTTCGGCCTTTCCTACGTGGTTTCGAACACCAGCTTCCTGCTCTGGGGCGGGCAGTTCCAGTCGATCCCGTTTCTCCAGGGCGCGCTCCGGCTCGGTCCGCTCGCGATCCCCGAAGGGCTGCTCGCCTGCTCGCTCGCCGCCTTCGCCGCGGCCTTGCTGGTGCATTTCTGGCTGCACCGGACGATCGCCGGCAAGGCGCTGCGGGCGACCGCGGAATCGCCGCTCGGGGCGGCGAGCTGCGGCCTTGAGATCCGCCGTATCCGCATCATCGCCTTTGCCCTGGGGGCGGCGATGGCTGGCGGCGCCGGGGCGCTGGTGATCGCGCTGGTGCCGTTTCAGATCTCGAGCGGCGGCGATCTCACCGTGCAATCCTTCACGCTGATCGCGCTCGGCGGGCTCGGCAATTACCTCGGCGCCTGGATCGCCGCCGAGATCCTTGGTCTCGCCGAGGTTTTGTCGCAATATTATCTCGGTCCCGATATCGCCAGCGCGACCATCTATCTCCTGTTCATCGCCGTCTTGCTGTTCCGCCCGCAGGGCCTGCTCGGCCGCCTGGGGCGGATATGAGCGCGCCATGACGCGGCTGATCATCGAAAGCGCGGTCCTCTCCGGGCTCGCCCTCGCCGGGCTCATGATCGCCGCCGGGGCCAACGCCTATGTCGTGCAATTGCTGTTTTCCACCGCGCTCGCGGTGACGCTGGCGGTGGGCTGGAACCTGATCGGCGGCATGGCGGGCTATGTCTCGTTCGGGCAGGTCGGGTTCTTCGGGCTCGGCGCCTATGCCGGCGCGCTGGCGATGCTGAAATGGGCGCTGCCCTGGCCGCTCGCCATCGTCCTCGCCGCCTGCCTCGCCGCCCTCCTCGCCTGGCCGCTCGGGCGCATCATGCTGCGCCTGAGCGGCATCTTCTTCGCGCTCGGCATGTTCGGCCTCGCCCGCGTTTTGCAGATCATCGTCAATGCGCTCGAGATCACCGGCGGGCCGATGGGCACCTCGATCCCCACCGCCGAAGGGCCGGGGGCGACGGCGATGGCGATGGTGGCGCTGGCGACCGGTGCGGTCGCGCTGATGATGGCGATCAGCCGCTCGCGTTTCGGGCTGCGTCTCGCGGCACTCCGCGAATGATGCCATCGCCGCCGCCGCCGCCGGCGTCGATACCAGCCGCGTCAAGGTCGCGGCGTTTTGCCTGAGCGCCGGCCTCGCCGCCGCCGCCGGCGCGCTTTATGCGCGCAATGTCGGCTATATCGACCCCGCCAGCGGCTTTGCCGGCACCATCGAGTTGCAGACCGTCTTGATGGTGCTCGCCGGCGGCATCGGCACGGTTTGGGGTCCGGTGCTCGGCGGGATTGTAATCTCGCTGCTCAGCACCGCGCTCTGGGCGCGGTTCCCGACCGAGCAGCAGATCATCCTCGGAGCACTCACCCTTTTGCTCGCGGTCGCGATGCCGGGGGGGCTCGCCTCGATCCCGCCGCTCAGCACATGGCTCCGCCGGCCGATGCTCGGCGCGTTCACGCCGGGGGCGGCGACCCCGGCGCCGGCGCCGGCGGCCGTGGCGGCCGATCACGCGGGCGCGGTTTTGGCCTGCCGCGGGCTTGGCAAGCGCTTCGGCGGCGTCGTCGCCGTCGCCGGGGTCGATCTCGCGGTCGCGCCGGGGGAAATCGTGATCGGCCCCAACGGCGCCGGCAAAAGCACGCTGTTTGACATGATCTCGGCGTTTTCCGCGCCCACCAGCGGCGAGATCCGCTTTCGCGGCGCACTCTGCGCCGCCATGCCGCCGCATCTTCTCGCCCGCGCCGGCATCGCGCGGACCTTCCAGACCAGCCGGCTCTTTCCTCATCTGACCGTTTTCGAAACGGTTTTGCTCGCCGCCGCCTCCCGCCAGCACCGCTTTCGGGACGCGCAGCAAGCGGCGAGTGCCCTGCTCGCCGCGACCGACCTTGCCGACGATGCCGAACGCTTTCCGGACGCGCTGCCGCCGGGGCGCCAGCGTCTGCTCGAGATCGCCCGCGCGCTGGCGCTCGCGCCGGCGGTGCTGCTGCTCGACGAGGCGATGGCGGGGATGACGGCGGCGGAGATCGCGCGCGTGCATGCGGTGCTGCGCGCGGCGACACGGCGCGGCACCGCGATCGTCGCGATCGAGCATGTGCTGCCCGCGATCGCCTCGCTGGCCGCGCGGGCGCAGGTGCTGGACAACGGCCAGACCATCGCCGAGGGTCCGCCGGCGCAGGTGCTCAGCGATCCGATGGTGATCGAGGCCTATCTCGGCGGCGACGAGATGGCGCTCGCGTCATGAGCGAGGCAGTGCTGCTCGACGTCGCCGGGATTTCCGCCGGGTATCGCCGGGTTGCGATCCTGCATCGGATCAGCCTCGCTCTTGCGGCCGGCGAACGCCTCGCCGTGGTCGGTGCCAATGGCGCCGGCAAGACCACGCTGCTGCGGGCGATCATGGGCCAGATTCCGCTGAGCGCCGGGCGGATCCGGTTTGCCGGCGAGGTGCTGGACGGCGCCTCGATCGCCCGGCGGGCGCGCGCCGGTCTGGGCTATTGCCCGGAGGGGCGGCAGCTTTTTCCGCTGATGAGTGTCGCGGAAAATCTCGAACTCGGGGCGGCGCGCGTCGCGGCGGCGGAGCGGAGGCTGCGACGCGAGGAGGTGCTGGCGATTTTTCCGCGCCTTCGCAACCTGCTCAGCCGCGAGGCCGGGCTGCTTTCCGGCGGCGAGCAGCAGATGGTCGCGATCGGCCGCGCGCTGATGGGAAGGCCGCGGCTGTTGCTGCTCGACGAACCCTCGACGGGATTGGCGCCACGGATCGTCCATGAACTCTACGCCGCCCTCGCCGGCCTCGCCGCGGTCGCGATCCTGGTGGTCGAGCAGAATGCCCGCGCCGCCTTGCGCTTTGCCGATCGCGCCATCGTGCTCGCCGACGGCGCGATCGTCGCCGCGGCACCGGCGG
>JAKCCP010000192.1 GCA_021841985.1 Pseudomonadota bacterium
GCACCCGCACCCCGCTCGCCCGCGCCGCTTGCCGCAACCCCGGCATCATCGCGGTCGCGATCGCGGCAAAGCAGCCGCGCGCGGCGAGGGCGCCGAGCACCGCGCGCGGGTCATCGAGCGGCGCCGCCAGAATCGCGATATCGGGCGGGGTGATATCCGGGGGAGCGGCATCGGGTTGGAGCGGCGGCGTGGCGAGGGCGCCGCGGTCGAGCGTCTCGATGGTGCCGGCGAAGCCGCCGGCGCGGAGATTGGCGAGCATCATCGCTCCCTCCGCGGTCTCGGCGCCGAGCACCGCGACGCTCGCGGGGCGGAACAGCCGCTCGGAGTGGAAGCGATGACGGGAGGCGCGCGGCAGCCAGGACATGGCGGCATCCTATAACATATTGCGCTGCAATATATGATAGCACATCACGCGGCAGCGCGTCGCTCCCCGGCGGGTGTCGGTGGGCGGGCGGTTTTTTCCGTGCCCGGCGATTTTTTTCTTGCCGCGGCGGGGGGAGGAGTCCTATCTACGCGGCGGAGAGGCGCGCCGAACCATATATGTGCGCTTGTGCCCCGGCTCAGACCACTCGCCTTGGGCCGGTTGTGTCAACTTTTTGTCAGGGATCACATGAACCCGCGATCTAGCAGCCAGCCCACGGAGAGCCATAGTCGGCGCATCGCGCCTGCTTTGCCGCCGTCGGGTTGGTCCACCGCCCGGGATCCGCATGTGACCGTTGAGGCGCCAGCGCTGTTCTGCTGACGTCAAACGGCCAGGCCTCCCGGGCTCGAGTTTCCACTTGAGCCAGAGGAGGCCGCAATGGCCGTCTTTATCTTTCCTCGTCTTTCCTGCGCGCCCGGCGATCGCCTGGCCGTGATGCATCGCTTTGCCGCCGCCGCGGCGCTTCCCCGTGGGCGCGCCGCGCGCCCCGCGCTCGACCTCTGCTGGCGGCGCGATGGCGAAGGCCGGTTGCGCGCCCAATGGGGCCTCGCCGCCCCACAATCGCGGGCGTCATTGCCGGGTTGATCGGCCGCGAGCGACCGCCTTGCCGCATCCCGCCCCGCCCCCCGCACCTGCCGCGTCGGGGGGGCGATGCGACACGGCGTCCGCCGCCGGCTCTGCCGCCACTCGTTCCCCTCAGCCAGGCGCTGGCTTGGCGCAGAACGGATCTAAAACCATGACCCATATCGATAAGCTCGATCATCTGACCTCTGAGGCGGTGCTCGATTCCGCCCATGTCGGCGACATCACCGGTGCCCTCGGCACCATAAGGCGCGACGATAACCGGCCCCGGCGCGGCCTCGGCGCGCGTCTCGCGACCCTGCTCGCGGTCATCGGCCCCGGCCTCATCGTCATGGTCGGCGACAATGACGCCGGCGCCTTCGCGACCTACACCCAGGCCGGCCAGACCTATGGCAGCACGCTCTTGTGGACCATGGTGCTGCTGATTCCGGTGCTCTATGTCTGCCAGGAGATGGTGGCGCGCCTCGGCGCGGTCACCGGGGTTGGCCATGCGCGGCTGATTTTCGAGCGCTTCGGCCGCTTCTGGGGGGCGTTCAGCATCATCGACCTGTTCCTCCTGAATGGGCTGACCATCGTCACCGAATTCATCGGCGTCAGCCTGGCGATGGAGTATTTCGGCCTCTCGAAGCCGCTCGGCGTCCTGGTCGCGGCGGGGCTCACCATCGCCGCCGTCAGCACCGGCAGTTTCCGGCGCTTCGAGCGTTTCGCGGTGCTGCTGTGCTTTGGCAGCCTGGCGATCGTGCCGATCGTCATCGTCGCCCATCCGCCGCTTGGCGTCATGGTGCATGATCTGGTGGTGCCGGGCCTGCCGCCGGGCAAGCTTTCCGACATCATGCTGCTGATCATCGGCCTGGTCGGCACCACGGTCGCGCCCTGGCAGTTGTTTTTCCAGCAGAGCTATGTCGTCGACAAGCGCCTGCGGCCGCGCTTCATGGCCTATGAGAAGGCGGACATGGCGCTGGGCATGTTGTTCACGCAAATCGGCGCCATCGTGATGATCGCCATGGCCGCCGCGGCCTTCGCGGGAAAGCCGGAATTCGGCAATTTCACCGATGCCGGCGGGGTTGCCGCGGGGCTCGCCAAATATGTCGGGCGCTGGGCGGGCGGTCTGTTCGCGATCGGCCTCGTCGATGCCGCGCTGCTCGGCGCCGCGGCGGTCGGGCTCTCCACGGCTTACGCGTTCGGCGATACCTTGTCGCTGCGCCATTCCCTGCATCGCAAGCCGAACGATGCGCTCGGCTTTTATCTGGTCTATGGCGCGCTGATCGCTCTCTCTGCGGCGATCGTGCTGATCCCGGGCTCGCCGCTCGGGCTGATCACCGAGGCGGTGCAGGTGCTGGCCGGCATATTGCTGCCGAGCGCGACCGTGTTCCTGCTGCTGCTGTGCAACGACAAGGCGGTGCTCGGCCCGTGGGTGAACGGCAAGTGGCAGAATCTTCTCGCCGGGACGATCGTCGGCGTGCTGGTGATCCTTTCGGTCATTCTCACCGCGGCGGTGGTGTTTCCGGACATCACCGATGGCGAGATCATCGCGACCCTCGGCGGTGGCGCGGCGCTCGGCGTCATCGGCTTTCTCGCCACCCGCCTGGTGACGAAGCGCGGCCTGGCGCCGGAGAGAGGCGAGGTGGACGTCCTTGATCGCGAGACGTGGCGCATGCGGCCGCTCGCCGAGCTGCCGCCGCTGCGGCTGCCGCCGGCCGCCCGGCTGTGGATGGGGGTATTGCGCCTCTATTTGGTGGTGGCGGTTGGCATGGCCCTGTTCGCGGTCATCAAAATCGCCCTCGGCCACTGAGTAAAGCTTTTCCCGTCTCCCTCGGGGGCAGTGCCGGAGGCACTGCCCCCAGGGGAAAAGTTTTTTGGTTCTTTTTTCCAAAAAAGAACAATTTCTTATTTTCCTGACAAATCCCGCGCCATGGTGAGCGCGTCGCCGCCGTCCGGGTAGTAGTGGCGGCGGCGGCCGAGCGGGCGAAATCCGGCCGCGGCATAAAGCGCGCGCGCGGCGACATTATCGGCCGCGACCTCAAGGAACAGAACCCGCGCGCCGTGCCGCGCCGCCGCGCTGATGGCGGCGTCGAGCAAGGCGCGGCCAAGCCCGCGGCGGCGAAAGGGCGGGGCGACGGCGAGCGTCAGGATCTCGGCCTCGCCGGCGACGGCGCGGAGGAGGCTCAAGCCGCCTTCCGGCGCGATCTCGGCGAAGGTGCCGGGAAGGCTGAGCTGCGCCGCGAAGGCCGCGGCATCCCAGCGCGCGCCGGGCGGAAAACATGCCGCGTGGATGGCGGCGAGGGCTTCGGCATGGGCAAGGGACGCGGCTTGGATCGCGAAGGGCGTTGTGATCGCGCCCCTATCTTTCTTGCCGGCGTCTCTCATGCCGGCGGCGGGCGCGCCGGCGCCGCGATCGCCGCCGGCGGCTCGGCATAGACCGGCTGCGCGGGACGCGGCGGGGCGCCGGCGACGGCGCGCCGGAACGCGGCCGCGGCGACCAGCCGGGCGGAGGGGTCGCGGAGCCCGGTGCAGCGCACGCGGATGCCGGCCGCGTCGAGTCGCGCGGCGACCAGCGCCTCGGCCTCGCCGGCGAGGGTGACCGCTTCCGGCGGCGAAGGCAGCGCGGCGAGGTCGAACCCGCCTCGCGTAGCATCGAGGCCATCGAGAAACACGCCGCCGAGGCGGCGCGGCAGCGCGACCCAGAACACGCCCTCGGGCGGCGCCGGCAGGGCTTCGGCGAGGGCTTCGGCGAGGGTGATGCCGGTGATCGCGGCGCCTCGCCCGAGCGCGAAACCCTGCGCCAGCGCGATCGCGGCGCGGAGGCCGGTGAACCCGCCCGGCCCGATCATCACCGCGACGAGATCGATCCGCCCCGGCGCCGCCCTGAGCACCTCGCCGAGCAGGGTCGCGAGCACCGCGCTTTGTCCCCGCGCCGCCGCGGCTTGCCGCTCGGCGCGTAGGCTGCCGTCCTCGCTCACCGCGACCGAGCAGCCGGCGAAAGCCGCGTCGAGCCCGAGAATGCGCATCGCGCGCCCCGCTCAGCGCGGGCTCAGCACCATCACCATCTGGCGATTTTCCAGGCGCGGCATCTGCTCGACCTTGGTCGCGGCATCCATATCGGTGCGGATGCGCTCCAGAACCTTGACGCCGATTTCCTGATGCGCCATCTCTCGGCCGCGAAAACGCAAGGTGACTTTTACCTTGTCGCCCTCCTCGATGAAGGATTTCATGGCGCGCAATTTCACCTGGTAGTCGTTTTCGTCGATATTCGGCCGGACTTTGATCTCTTTTATTTCTATGACTTTTTGTTTTTTCTTGGCTTCGTTTTTCTTCTTCTGGATTTCGTATTTATATTTGCCGTAATCGAGGATTTTCACCACCGGCGGATCGGCGTTGGGGCTGATCTCCAGCAGATCGAGGCCAACGGCATAGGCCCGGGCCTGCGCCTCGCGGGCGCTCATCACGCCGGCCATCTCTCCGCTCTCGTCGATCAGGCGGACCTGGGGGTTGCGGATCTCCTCGTTGACGCGGGGGCCGTCGCGCGTCGGCGCGGCGGGCAGGGGGGGTCTGGCGATGGGTCACTCTCCTCTTGCCGTGACAGGGATGGGCATCTCAAGGCGCCGAGTTTTGCCGAACCCGGCGGCGGCGATCAAGCTTTACCGTTGCAATGATGATGATAGATCGGGTGGCAGGGCCTCACGCGCAAGCCGCGCGACGGCGTCGTCGAGCGCCAGCACCTCCTGCGCCGCGCCGCCGAGCCGGCGGAGGGCAACGGTGCCGTTTTCCGCCTCCTTCCGCCCGACGACGAGGAGCACCGGCACATGGGCGACGCTATGGGTGCGCACCTTGGCGTTGATCTTCTCGTTCCTGGTGTCACATGCGACGGCGAGGCCGGCCGCGCGCAGGCGCGCCGCCACGCGCTCGGCATAGTCATCGGCGTCCGAGACGATGGTCGCCACCACCACTTGCAGCGGGGCGAGCCAGAGCGGGAAGCGCCCGGCATGATGCTCG